>NZ_JBWJZD010000012.1:0-220876 GCF_056429065.1 Bradyrhizobium sp. USDA3010 | reverse complement strand
GGCCTCCATCCCGATCACCGTCGGCGGAAGCTTGGCAAAAAACTCAAGCACCTGCTTGCGCGACAGCTTCTTGCGCAACACCGGCTGTTCCGCCGCGTCAACTCCATGCAGCACAAAAATATGCTTCAACGTATCCATCCCAATACGGATAATCTTTCTCACGGACGGTCTCCTTGTCTGAGATTTGCAACAACCTCATTCTGGCACACTGATGCCGTAGGGGGCCGTCCACACCATCAACCACCGCTGTCGCTTGCAAGATGAATGTCTCGCCGTGTGCCCTTTGCGATGGCCGCGGCGTATGGGTCCCTGCTCCCCGTGCGCAATTCGCACTAGGCAGGGACGACAGTTAGATATGCGCCACCGTCCGCGTCCCGAAGATCGCCGAGCCCACCCGCACATGGGTGGCGCCCATCTGGATCGCCACTGCGAAATCCGCGCTCATGCCCATCGAGAGATTTGTCAGCCCATTGCGCGCGGCGATCTTGGCGCACAGCGCGAAATGCGGCGCCGGGGCCTGGTCGACCGGCGGGATGCACATCAGCCCTGAAATCTGCAGGCCATATTTGTCGCGGCATGCCGCGATGAAGGTATCCGCGTCCTGCGGCGCGACGCCGGCCTTCTGCGGCTCCTCGCCGGTATTGATCTGGACGAAGAGCTCCGGATGCTTCGCTTGATTTTTGATTTCCTTGGCTAACGCTTCGCAAATGCTGGCGCGGTCGACCGAATGGATCGCATCGAACAGCGCGACCGCCTCCTTGGCCTTGTTCGACTGTAACGGTCCGATCAGATGCAGCTGCAGTCCCGGATGAGCCTGGATCAATTCCGGCCACTTGCCCTTGGCCTCCTGCACGCGGTTTTCGCCAAATACGCGCTGTCCGGCGCCGATAATCGGCAAAATTGCGTCGGCCGCGAATGTCTTCGACACCGCGATCAAGGTCACTGAGGCGCGGTCGCGCCGCGCTTCCTTGCAGGCGTGCGCGATCTCCTTTTCCACGACGGCGAGGCCGTGTGGTGAATCAGCCGATAACGGCGCGGTCGGGCTTTGTGTCATGCTTGTGCCGTTCTCTGACAGGCGCGGGGGGTTGGCTCGAATTTTACCAAATTCGGGAAAGGCTTTTTGAAGCCCTTCACTCTACCTTGCGCCCGGGCAAGGGACCAGAATGTCGGGCGTCACTTTCAACCGCAACCGGGTCAGACTCAAGAAGGTTCTGGGCATTCGTGCCCGGCTCGCCTTGCTTGCGGTGATGCTGGTCGCGCCCTTGATGCTCGATCGCGTCCGCACGCTGGAGAATTTCCGCTCGACGCAGATCGCGCAGGCCGCGGCAGGCTATGCCAACCTCACCGCGCACGCCGCCGAAACCCAGCGCGAGGTGGTCTCCTCGGTCGAGACCATGCTGAAATCGGCCGCCTATATCCGCGCCTCCGGCGGCATCGGACAGAGCTGCGAAGTATTGCGCGCCAGCCTGCCGACGGTGCTGCCATGGATCCGCAGCATCATGTTCGTCTCGAGAGACGGGCTGGTACAGTGTTCGACGCTCAACAGCCAGGTCGGGCTCAATCTCGGCGACCGCGAATATTTCAAGAAGGCGCAGGACAACCGCGGCTTCGTGTTCAGCGACTATCTGCGCGGCAGGACCAATGGCCGCCCGATGATGATGGCCGCCTATCCGGTGGCCGCGATCAATCCGGAGCTCGACTCCGTCGTCGTTGCCGGCATCAATATCGACTGGCTGTCGCAGATCATGGCTAATCTCGGCGGCCAGCCCGGCATGTCGGCCGTGCTGGTCGACTCGACCGGCGTCGTGGTCGCAGCCCCCGCGGATCATGCGAGCCTGATCGGCCGCTCGCTCGACACCATCCCCTTGATGTCGGCGATTGCGGAGAAGGCGCTGAGCTACGACGAACCGTCAGGCTCGGTGTCGTTCACGGCGTCCGACGGCGCGCAGCGCACGCTGAGCTTCGCCCGCATCGCCGGAACGCAATCGCGCCTGATCGTGAGCATGGATGAGGCCAAGGTGACGGCGGCGATCAGCCGCGAGATCCGCACCGCCTATCTGCAGCTCGGCTTCGTCTGCCTGTTTGTGCTGCTCGGTGCCCTGGTCGGCGCGGAGCGCCTAGTCATCCATCCGATCGAGCTGATGACCAGCATGGCGCGGCGGTTTGGCGAGGGCGACTGGTCGGCGCGCGTCGCCAAGCACAGACTGCCGTCGGAATTCGTGCCGCTGGCGCGCGCCTTCAACGCGATGGCGGCGCAGCTCAGCCAGCGCGAGCGCGAGCTCGTGGCGTCCAACGATCGTCTCACCGTGATGGCCTCGATCGATGCGCTGTCCGGCCTCGCCAACCGCCGCGGCTTCCAGAGCCGGCTCGATTTCGAGTGGATGCGGGCGCAGCAGTATGAATGCGAGCTGTCGCTGATGATGATCGATGTCGATCACTTCAAGCTCTACAACGACACCTATGGCCATCCCGAAGGCGACGTCTGCCTGACCCGGATCGGCGAGACGCTGGCCGGGATCGCCGCCGACACCATGGGCTTCGCCGGCCGCTATGGCGGCGAGGAATTTTGTCTATTGCTGCCGAACACCGACGCCGCGCACGCACTCGCGATCGGCGAGACCGTGCGCACAGCAGTCCTGGGACTCGCGGTGCCGCACGCGCCCTCGAGCCATTGCGTCGTCACCGTCAGCGTCGGCGTCGCCACGACCAAGCCGAACGAGACCCAGCGCCCCGGCGACCTGATCGAAGCCGCCGATGCCGCCCTCTACGCGGCGAAGCGCCGCGGCAGGAATGCGGTGATCGAGCACGGGTTCTTGCAGACGCTGGATGAAGCGGGGATGGCGCTGGCGAGCTGAGCGGCGTCGCGCGAATGCGGAACCATGACCACCGGTGACGCCGCACCTTCGGTGTCGTCCTGGCGAAGGCCAGGACCCATTACCCCCGCTGGTTGCGCGAAGCTTGGGCCGCGGTCCGTTATCCCAACAGAACCCTGTGGTTATGGGTCCTGGCTTGCGCCAGGACGACGGGGAGGCTGAGGGCGACGCCCCCTGCGACGGCGCAGGGCGGCTGCGCGACGGGATCGGGCGTTTGGAGCCCCCAAGCCGTTGACCCCATGGGCGATTTTATGGCCTAGTCCGCCGTCCCCGGATGGGACCCGAAAATCACCCAAAGCCACCAGAATCCCTGCGATTTCATGACCGCCGAACGCTACAACGCCCGTGAATCCGAGCCCCGCTGGCAAGCCACCTGGGACGAAAAGGCGATCTTCGCCTCCAAGAACGACGATCCGCGGCCGAAATACTACGTGCTCGAGATGTTCCCGTATCCGTCGGGGCGCATCCATATCGGCCATGTCCGCAACTACACGCTCGGCGACGTGCTGGCCCGCTTCATGCGCGCCAAGGGGTTTAACGTGCTGCACCCGATGGGCTGGGACGCGTTCGGTCTGCCGGCGGAGAATGCCGCGATCGAGCGCAAGGTGGCGCCGAAGGCCTGGACCTACGACAACATCGCCGCGATGAAGAAGCAGCTCAAGTCGATCGGGCTGTCGCTCGACTGGAGCCGGGAGTTCGCGACCTGCGATCCCAGCTACTACAAGCATCAGCAGAAGATGTTCCTGGACATGCTGCGCGCCGGCCTCGCCGAGCGCGAGAAGCGCAAGCTGAACTGGGATCCGGTCGACATGACCGTGCTCGCCAACGAGCAGGTGATCGACGGCCGCGGCTGGCGCTCGGGCGCCATCGTCGAGCAGCGTGAGATGAGCCAGTGGGTCTTCAAGATCACGAAGTACGCGCAGGAACTGCTGGAGGCGCTGGACGGTCTCGACCGCTGGCCCGACAAGGTGCGGCTGATGCAGCGCAACTGGATCGGCCGCTCCGAGGGCCTGTTGATCCGCTTCGCGCTGGATCCGGCGACGACGCCGGCCGGCGAGAGCGAGCTGAAGATCTTCACCACCCGGCCGGACACGCTGTTCGGCGCAAAATTCATGGCGATCTCGGCGGACCATCCGCTGGCGCAGGCGGCCGCGGCAAAGAATCCGAAGCTCACGGAGTTCATCGCCGACATCAAGAAGATCGGCACCGCGCAGTCGATCATCGACACCGCCGAGAAGCAGGGCTTCGACACCGGCATCAAGGCGGTGCATCCGTTCGATCCGAGCTGGAAGCTGCCGGTCTATGTCGCGAACTTCGTGCTGATGGAATACGGCACCGGCGCGATCTTCGGCTGCCCGGCGCACGACCAGCGCGACCTCGACTTCGTCAACAAATACGGCCTCGGCAACGTGCCGGTGGTCTGCCCTGAGGGCCAGGACCCGAAGACGTTTTTCATCACCGATACCGCCTATGACGGTGACGGCCGCATGATCAATTCGCGCTTCCTCGACGGCATGACGATCGACGAGGCGAAGGAAGAGGTTGCGAAGCGCCTCGAGAGCGAGCTGCGCGGCAATGCGCCGGTCGGCGAGCGGCAGGTGAATTTCCGGCTGCGCGACTGGGGCATTTCGCGCCAGCGCTATTGGGGCTGTCCGATCCCGGTGATCCACTGTCCCAAGTGCGACGTGGTGCCGGTGCCAGACGACCAGTTGCCGGTGACGCTGCCGGAGGATGTCAGCTTCGACAGGCCGGGTAACGCGCTCGACCATCATCCGACCTGGAAGCACGTCAGCTGCCCGAAGTGCGGCGGCAAGGCTGTGCGCGAGACCGACACGATGGACACCTTCGTGGACTCGTCGTGGTACTTCGCGCGCTTCACCGACCCGTGGAACGAGACCGCGCCGACCACGCCCGCGGTCGCCAACCGGATGATGCCGGTCGACCAGTATATCGGCGGCGTCGAGCACGCGATCCTGCATCTGCTCTACAGCCGCTTCTTCACCCGCGCGATGAAGGCCACCGGCCACATCGACATGAGTGAACCGTTCGCCGGCATGTTCACCCAGGGCATGGTGGTGCACGAGACCTATCAGAAGGCCGACGGCGCCTGGGTCACGCCGGCCGAGGTCAAGATCGAGGTCGGCGGCAATGGCCGCCGCGCGGTGCTGATGGCGACCGGCGAGGACATCGCAATCGGCCCGATCGAGAAGATGTCGAAGTCGAAGAAGAACACCGTCGACCCCGACGACATCATCGCAAGCTACGGCGCCGACGTGGCGCGCTGGTTCATGCTGTCGGACTCGCCGCCGGATCGCGACGTGATCTGGAGCGACGAACGCGTGCAGGGCGCCTCGCGCTTCGTGCAGCGGCTGTGGCGGCTGGTGAACGAATCGGCCGAGATCGCCAAGCTGGCGCCGGCGGCCCGGCCCGGCACCTTCGGGCCCGAGGCGCTGGCGTTGCGCAAGGCGGCCCATGGCGCGCTCGACAAGGTGTCGTCCGGGATCGAGCGGCTGCATTTCAACGTCTGCCTCGCCCATATCCGCGAATTCGCCAATGCGCTGTCCGAGGTGCTGGCGAAAGGTGACAAGCCTGCCCCGGATGTGGCCTGGGCGGTGAAAGAGGCTGCGACCATCCTGGTCCAGCTATTCTCGCCGATGATGCCGCATTTGGCCGAGGAGTGCTGGGTGGTTCTGGGCCAGTCCGGGCTGGTTTCCGAGGCCGATTGGCCGCAAATCGAACGCGATTTGCTGGTCGAAGACAGCGTGACCCTGGTCGTCCAGGTCAACGGTAAAAAACGAGGTGATGTTACCGTGCCACGGGCGGCGCAAAATGCGGATATAGAGGCTGCCGTTTTGGCGCTCGATGCGGTAAAAGCCGCACTGGGCGGCAAACCCGTCCGCAAGGTGATCGTGGTGCCCATGAGGATCGTCAATGTTGTCGGCTAGGATCAGGATCGCCGCCCGGCTGGTGGCCGTGGCAGCCTTGGCCGCGCTGACGGCTGGTTGCTTCCAGCCGATGTATGCCGAGCGCACCCTCGACGGTCAGTCGTCCGCCCTGCGCGAAAAGCTGCTGGGCGTCGAGGTTCCGCCGGTCGACAAGGCGAATGCGTCCCGCGAGGCCCGGGTCGGCGTCGAGGTCCGCAACGCCCTCGCCTTCAAGCTCTACGGCACCGCTACCGGCGCGCCGCCGACGCACCGGCTGGTGCTGCGCTTCACCACCAGCCGCTCCTCGCTGATGATCGATCCGACCACCGCGCTGCCGACCAGCGAGAACTACGGCATCGACGCCCAGTTCAACCTGGTCGAGATCGCCTCGAACAAGTCGGTCATGACCGGCACCACCTTCTCGCGCGTGTCCTATGACATGCCGGGCTCCTACCAGCGCTTCGCCCGTACCCGCGCCCTTCGCGACGCCGAGGACCGCGCCGCGCAGGAGATCGCCGACAACATCCAGACCCGCCTCGCCTCGTTCTTCTCAGCCGGGACCTGATCACCGCATTGGTCGCGCTTCGCGGAAAAGAGATCGACAGCTTCCTCGCCCGGCCTGACACGGGCCGTCCGATCATCCTGCTTTACGGCCCGGACCTCGGCCTGGTGCGCGAGCGCGCCGACGCGCTGATGGCCTCAGCCGTCGACGATCCCAACGATCCGTTCTCGCTGGTGCGGCTCGATGGCGACGAGCTCGCCGCCGAACCGTCGCGGCTGGTCGACGAGGCCATGACCGTGCCGCTGTTCGGCGGCCGCCGCGCCATCCGCGTCCGCGCCGGCTCGCGCAATTTCGCAAGCGGCGTCGAGACGCTGACCGAGACGCCAGCACTCAAGGATTGCCGCATCGTGATCGAGGCCGGCGAGCTCCGGCCGGAATCGCCGCTGCGCAAGATCTGCGAGCGCGCCAAGACTGCGGTGGCGATCGGCTGCTATCCCGACACCGAACGCGATCTGACCAAGCTGATCGAGGACGAGCTGCGCGTCTCCAACCTGCGGCTCGCACAGGATGCGCGCGCGGTGCTGATGTCGCTGCTCGGCGGCGATCGCATCGCCTCGCGCAACGAGCTGCGCAAGCTCACGCTGTTCGCGCATGGCAGGGGCGAGATCACGCTCGACGACGTGATGACCGTGGTCTCCGACGCCTCCGAGCTGAAGCTCGATCCGATCGTCGACGGCGCCTTCGCCGGCAATGCCGCGCTGGTGGAAAGCGAGTTCACCAAAGCGATGGTCGCCGGCACCTATCCCGGCGTGATCATCTCGGCCGCGCAGCGCCAGGCGGCATGGCTGCATAAATCGGCGCTTGCGATCGAGGACGGCACGCCGGCGTCAACCGTGCTCGACGGCGGATTCCCCCGGCTGCACTTCTCGCGCAAACCGGCGGTCGAGATCGCGCTGCGCAATTTCACGCCGCCGCGGCTGGTGAACGTGATCGACCAGCTCGCGACCGCGGCGCTCGACATGCGCAAACAGGCCGCGCTCGCCGCCGTCATCGCGCAGCGCGCGCTGCTGTCGATCGCGGCGAACGCGAAGCGGCGGGGGTGAGACACGATATTGGAGTGACGTCATTGCGAGCGAAGCGAAGCAATCCATCTTCCCGCATGCTCGGAAAGATGGATTGCTTCGTCGCTGTCGCTCCTCTCGATGACGGAGACGGATGTCGGCGGGCTAGCCGCCCTCCAGCCGCCGCACCACCTCGTCGAGCTGCTCGAGGTTACGGTAGCTGATCTGGACGGTGCCGCCGGGATCGCGATGGCTGACGGTGACCGCGAGGCCGAGCGCATCGCTGACGCGCTTCTCCAGCGCCAGCGTGTCGGCGTCCTTGTCGACCTTCGCGGCGCTGCTCCGCGGCTTCTGCGGCTTGCGCTCCGGCACGCCCTCCTCATGCGCCAGCGCCTCGGCCTGGCGAACGTTGAGGCCCTCGGCGACGATGCGCTTCGCGGCGGTGAGCGGATCGGGCACGCCGATCAGCGCGCGGGCGTGGCCGGCGGAGAGATCGCCCTTCGAGATCAGCGCCTGCACCTCGGCGGGAAGCTTGGTCAGTCGCATCATGTTGGCGACATGGCTGCGGCTCTTGCCGACGATCTTGGCGATGTCTTCCTGGCTGCGTTTGAACTCGTCGGCGAGCGCGTGATAGCCCAGCGCCTCTTCCATCGCGTTGAGGTCTTCGCGCTGGACGTTCTCGATGATCATGATCTCGAGCGCGTCTGCATCGCTGACCTCGACCGGCACGATCGGCACTTCATGCAGGCCGGCGAGTTGCGAGGCGCGCCAGCGGCGCTCGCCGGCGATGATCTCGTAGCGGTCCTGCACGCCCTTGATCGCGCGCACCACGATCGGCTGGATCACGCCCCGCGCCTTGATCGAATCGGCGAGTTCGCCGAGCTCGGCATCGGCGAAGCTGCGCCGCGGATTGCGCGGGTTGGCCTTGAGGAATTCGATCGGCACCTTGCGCTGCGTGCGCGGCCGCTCGACATGCGCGGCCGCCTCGCCGCCGACATCTCCGATCAGGCTTGCCAGCCCGCGCCCCAGTCGCGAACGCGCTTCATCGGCCATTGTTGCGAGCTCCCTTGGATTCACACGCAGTACTCCAGACTTGAATTTCAGAATCGTCGGATGGGCCGCGCGCCGCGAAACCCATCGCTCTCGTTGCGTGCCAGGATGGGGTTCGCTTCACTGCGCCCATCATCGGCATCGTCAGTGCGCGCGCAGCTCGCGCTCGCGCTGGATCACTTCGGTGGCGAGCTTGAGATACGCATCGCTGCCGGCGCATTTGAGGTCGTAGACCAGCACGGGCTTGCCGTAGGACGGCGCTTCCGAGATGCGCACGTTGCGCGGGATCATGGTGTCGTACACCTTGTTGCCCATGAACTGGCGCACGTCGGCAACCACCTGGTTGGAGAGGTTGTTGCGCGAGTCGAACATCGTCAGCACGATGCCGTGGATCGACAGGGTCGGATTGAGCGTCGAGCGCACCTGCTCCACGGTCTGCAGCAATTGCGACAGACCTTCGAGCGCGAAGAATTCGCACTGCAGCGGCACCAGGATCGCATCCGACGCCGCCATCGCATTCACGGTAAGCAGGTTGAGCGAGGGCGGGCAGTCGATCAGCACGTAGGTATAATCGGAGTCGGGCGAGACGTTGTTGTTCAGCCCGGCGATCGCATCGCGCAGCCGGAAGGCGCGGCCCGGTGTGGTGCCGAGCTCGAGCTCAAGGCCGGAGAGATCCATGGTGGAGGCGGCGATATGCAGCCGCGGCACCGCGGTCGCGACCACGGCATCGCGCAGCGGCGCTTCACCGATCAGGACGTCGTAGGTCGAGCAGCTGCGGTTGCGGCGATCGATGCCGAGACCGGTCGAGGCGTTGCCCTGCGGATCGAGATCGACGATCAGGACGCGCTCGCCAATCGCAGCGAGTGCGGTGCCAAGATTGATCGCTGTGGTGGTCTTGCCGACACCGCCCTTCTGGTTGGCGAGCGACAGGATGCGCGGATGGCCAGGCGGCTGGGACGCCTTATCCTCTTGATAAACCTCGTCCATCACAGTCATACCAAAATACCATTTGCTCTTGCGGAGTCCCCTAGCGCCGCTCGATTGACCCGAGTTCGACGATCCAGCCCTGTCCGCCGGTCCGGCTGGAGTGTAGCTTTGGCTCAATATTCCAATATTTAGTGGCCTCGGTCAATTCGGCCTCTACATCTTGACCCTTCAAAAACAGCGCCTTGGCGCCCTTTTTGACCCACGGCTCTGCAAAGCCGATGAGTTGATGTAACGGAGCCAGCGCCCGCGCGGTGACGCAATCGATGGGACCTGTGATTCTATCCACAGTATCCCCGATATCAGCCAGATGCACCGTCCCCGGTGACGCCGTGACCCGTATCGCCTCGCGCAAGAATGCGGCCTTCTTGGCGATTCGTTCAACCAGATGGATCCGTGCGCCGGGTGTCTCGGCCAACGCACACGCGAGCACGACGCCGGGAAAACCCCCGCCGCTGCCGAGATCGACCCAGGATTTTGCTGAGGGTGCGAGGCTCAGAAGCTGCAGCGAATCGGAGACATGCCGCGTCCAGAGATTCGCAAGCGTGGAGGGCGCGACGAGATTGGTCTTGGCCTGCCACGCCAGAAGGAGGGCGACGTAGCGATCGAGCCGCGCCTCTGTTTCACGTGAAACAGGCGTGAGTGCGAACGCTGCGGCCCTGTCCTTGGCGGAGACGCTGAGTTCGGCGGATTGCGGGGCTGAAGCCATTCTTGGTGCAGGCCGTTTGTCTGACGTGGTGAAAGCCGGCGGCGACGCCGACGAGCGGCACCTAGGTCGATTCGGGCCGATTCGCCTTCACAAAAGATAGACGCTCACCCCTCGTGTTTCACGTGAAACGTCAGGCGGTCGCCTTGGCCGATTTCCGTCGTGCCTCGCGGCGCAGATAGGCCGCCAGGATACCCAGCGCCGCCGGCGTCATGCCGTCGATTCGGCCCGCCTGCCCGACCGTCCGCGGCTGCGTCTTCTGCAGCTTGGCGCGGGCCTCATTCGAGAGGCCCGGCACATCGGCATAGTCGACATCGGTCAGGACCAGGCCCTCGTCGCGCCGGAAGGCGTCGACATCAGCGGTCTGGCGCTTCAGATAGACATCGTACTTGGCATCGATCTCGAGATGCACTGCGATCGCAGGGTCAATGGCCGACAGCTCGGGCCAGATCGCCTGGACTGCGGGCCACTCGATCTCCGGATAGGCCAGCAGCTCGAAGGCGGACCGACGATGACCGTCACGATTGAGCGCCAGCCCATGCTTGGCGGCCTCATTCGGCGTGATTGCAAGCGACTTCGCAAGCCGCTTGGCGGCGTCCAGCGCCGCCATCTTATCCCGATGGCGCTCCGCGCGAGCCGTACCGACGCATCCAAGCGCGATGCCCTTGTCGGTCAGCCGCTGATCGGCATTGTCGGCCCGCAGCGTCAGCCGGTATTCGGCCCGCGAGGTGAACATCCGATAGGGTTCGGTGATCCCGCGGGTCACGAGGTCATCGATCATCACCCCGAGATAGCCGTCGGCGCGGTCGAACACGATCGGATCGGTCCCGCTGGCGGCCAGCGCGGCATTGAGCCCGGCAACGATGCCCTGCCCCGCCGCCTCTTCGTATCCCGTGGTGCCATTGATCTGGCCGGCCAGGAAAAGTCCGCGCAGACGCTTGGTCTGCAAGGTCGGATCGAGCTCGCGCGGATCGACGTGGTCGTATTCGATCGCATAGCCTGGCCGGACCATCTTCACCCGTTCGAGCCCGGGGATGCTGGCGAGGATCGCGAGCTGAACCTCTTCCGGCAGCGAGGTCGAAATGCCGTTGGGATAGACCGTGCTGTCGTCGAGCCCTTCCGGCTCCAGGAAGATCTGATGGCCGTCGCGGTCGCCAAAGCGGACGATCTTGTCCTCGATCGAAGGACAATAGCGCGGTCCCGAGCTCTTGATCTGGCCGGAATACATCGGCGAGCGATGCACATTGGCCCGGATCACCTCATGGGTCGCTGGCGTGGTGCGGGTGATGCCGCACTGGATCTGCGGGGTCGTAATCCGGTCCGTCATGACCGAAAACGGCTCTGGAGGCTCGTCTCCGGGCTGCATTTCGACCGCGGACCAGTCGATCGTGGTGCCGTCAAGCCGTGGCGGCGTCCCGGTCTTGAGCCGGCCCAGCAAAAAACCTGCCCGTTCGAACGAAGCAGACAGACCCATCGCCGGTGCCTCGCCGACCCGGCCGGCCGGCCAGTTCTTCTCGCCGAGATGTATCAGACCGCGCAAGAAGGTGCCGGTCGTGATGACAACCGCACCCGCTGAAAGCTGACGGCCGTCACCCAGGCGAATGCCGGTCACGCGCCCATCGACGACAATCAGCTCATCCGCCTCGCCTTCGACGACGGTCAGGTTCGCAGTCTCGGCGATCGCCGCCTGCATCGCGGCCGCATAGAGCTTGCGGTCGGCCTGGGCCCGGGGCCCACGGACCGCCGGACCCTTCCGGCGATTGAGCATGCGGAACTGAATGCCGCCGGCATCGGCGACCCGGCCCATCAAACCGTCCAGCGCGTCGACTTCGCGGACCAGATGGCCCTTGCCGAGGCCGCCAATGGCGGGATTGCAGGACATCGCGCCGATGGTCGCGAAACGATGGGTCACCAGGGCTGTCTTCGCACCCATCCGGGCAGCCGCACTCGCGGCCTCGCAGCCGGCATGGCCGCCGCCGATGACGATGACGTCAAATGAGTCTGCCCGTGAGATCATGGCGGGACTTCTATCGCGGAGTGATGAAAGCCGGAAGAACGAAGTTGGGTCGTGAGTCCGAGAACCAATCCTGGGTCGAGATATGGATTGCTTCCGCCTTCGCCCAGCCTTCGGCGGATAAGCTGCCTCGTTCGCAATAACGGGGGCGGATCTGTTTCACGTGAAACAGGTCCCGTCATGCCGCGACAATTGTTTCACGTGAAACGGGAGGAGGTGTCCTTAACCAGATCGAAACCATGTTTCACGTGAAACAGACGGGCGCCCGCTACTTCCCGACGCAGAACTCGCGGAAGATGACGTCCAGGATGTCCTCAACATCCACCCGACCGAGCAGACGTCCGAGCGAATAAGCGGCCCTGCGAAGTTCCTCGGCGGCGAGTTCCTCGCCCTGCCCGACCACATCGATGCTGCGCCGAAGAGATTCGACGGTCTCCTCGAGCAACCCGCGCTGCCGCGTCCGGCTGATCAGACCGCCCTCGCTGGTCGCGAAATAGTCGTGAGCGAAACCGACCAATGCGGCGATCAGTTCGGAGAGGCCGTCGCCGCGGGCCGCCGAGATTCTGAACTCGGGGTGACTGCCCCCGTCACCCGACGGGACCCTGACGAGGTCGATCTTGTTTCGCACCAGCCAGGTTGGCGTCGTTCCGCCATGCCCGACCTTGGCGCCGCGGCTGTCGGCCAGCCACAGCACGAGATCGGCTTCCGCGGCGCGGGCCCGGGCGCGGCGGACACCCTCCTGCTCCACTGGGTCGTCGGTCTCGCGAATCCCGGCGGTGTCGATGACCGTGACAGGATAGCCGTCGAGATCGAGCTGCACTTCGATCACGTCGCGCGTGGTGCCGGCATGCGGCGAGACGATCGCGACCTCGCGCCTGGCGAGCTGATTGATCAGGGTCGATTTGCCGACATTCGGCGGACCTGCGATCGCGACCACCAGGCCGTCGCGCAGCCGCTCGCTTTGGCCCTGCCCCGCCAGCACCTGCTTGATCTCATCATGCAGCGTCCGGATCTTCTCGAGCGCCGGCGCGATCAGCTCCGCCGGCACATCGCCTTCATCGGAGAAATCGATGCCGGCCTCGATCAGCGCCGATGCCGCAATGATCCGCTCGCGCCAGTCGCGCGCGCGATCGCCGAGCAACCCTTTCAGCTGGCGCAGCGCCTGGCGCCGTTGGCGATCGGTATCGGCATGGATCAGATCGTCGAGGCCCTCGGCCTCGGTCAGGTCGAGCTTGCCGTTCTCGAACGCCCGCCGCGTGAACTCGCCGGGCTCGGCCGGGCGCACATTCTCGAACGCCGCGATGGCATCGAACAGCGCCGCCAACACCGCGCGTCCTCCATGGACATGAAATTCGGCCACATCTTCGCCGGTCGCACTCGCCGGTCCCGGGAACCACAACACGACCGCATCATCGATCGGTCGATGGTTCGAATCGCGGAGCAACGCGCGGGTCGCCATCCGCGGGGCCGGGGTCTTGCCCGCCAGTCCTGCAATGACCGACTCGGCCATTGGGCCAGACAGCCTGACAATAGCGATCGCACTCGGCGGCCGTCCGGAGGACAATGCGAAGATGGTCTGGTCGCGCGGATGCATCGCCTATTTCTTCCAGCAAATCGGCAAAGGCAATGCCGCTTCCATTTCGCACGCCTCGCGGCAACATGCTGCGGTGCAGCACGGCTAATCTCGTTGCGACCCGGCGCGCAGTAATTTTGCTGCACCACCGCCGACCAGACCATAGTATCTACGAGATAAAGATAAATTATATCAGATAGTTATGTGAATATTCGGTGAGCCGAACCAGAACTATTCATGCTGCGCCCTGCTGCAGCAAATCCGCAGCACGAAAAAGGCGCCCCGTTTGTGCGGAGCGCCCTATTCTTTTCGGCCGTGGCCTCAGGTGTTCATGGAATCGAAGAATTCCGAGTTGCTCTTCGTGTTCCGGAGCTTGTCGAGCAGGAAGTCGATCGCGTCCATGGTGCCCATCGGATTGAGGATGCGGCGCAGGACGTACATCTTCTTCAGCACCTGCGGATCGGTGATGAGTTCCTCCTTGCGGGTGCCGGAGCGGGCAATATCAATCGCCGGGAAGGTCCGCTTGTCCGAAACCTTGCGGTCGAGGATCAGTTCGGAGTTACCGGTACCCTTGAACTCTTCGAAGATGACTTCGTCCATACGGCTGCCGGTATCGACCAGCGCGGTCGCGATAATGGTCAGCGAACCGCCCTCCTCGATGTTGCGCGCGGCACCAAAGAAGCGCTTCGGGCGCTGCAGGGCGTTGGCGTCGACACCGCCGGTCAGCACCTTGCCGGATGACGGCACGACGGTGTTGTAGGCGCGGCCGAGGCGCGTGATCGAGTCGAGCAGGATCACGACATCGCGGCCGTGCTCGACGAGACGCTTGGCCTTCTCGATCACCATCTCGGCGACCTGGACGTGACGCACGGCGGGCTCGTCGAAGGTCGACGACACCACCTCGCCCTTCACCGAACGCTGCATGTCCGTGACTTCTTCCGGACGCTCGTCGATCAGAAGCACGATCAGATAGCAGTCGGGATGATTGGCGGTGATGGAGTGCGCGATGTTCTGCATCAGCACCGTCTTGCCGGTGCGCGGCGGCGCCACGATCAGCGCGCGCTGGCCCTTGCCGATCGGCGCGACGATGTCGATCACGCGGGCAGAGAGATCCTTCTTGGTGGAATCCTCAAGCTCCATGCGGAAACGCTGATTGGGAAACAGCGGCGTGAGGTTGTCGAAATTGACCTTGTGCTTGGCCTTCTCGGGATCCTCGAAATTGAGCGTATTGACCTTCAGCAGCGCGAAGTAGCGTTCGCCTTCCTTCGGGCTGCGGATGTGCCCTTCGATGGTGTCGCCGGTGCGCAGGCCGAAGCGGCGGATCTGCGAGGGCGAAACGTAGATGTCGTCGGGACCAGGCAGGTAGTTCGCATCGGGCGAACGAAGGAAGCCGAATCCGTCGGACAGCACCTCCACGACGCCCTCGCCGACAATGTCGGTCTCGGCGGCGGCGAGGTTTTTGAGAATTGCGAACATCAGCTCCTGCTTGCGCATGGTGCTGGCATTCTCGACCCCGTTCTCTTCCGCGAACGAGACGAGCTCGGCCGGTGTTTTCGATTTGAGGTCCTGGAGCTTGATTTCCCGCATCGGGGTCGTCCTGTGAGGAAGTAAGTAGGGAAGGGGTGCGAGGTGGCTTGGAAAAAGCGGACGCCAAAGGAAGGTCCGCAGGTCTCAGCCAGGAAAGTGCCGTTTGGGCTTTCAAACCTGATGCGGCGCCGGCCCGAAAAGAACCGAAACGCGACCACATCCGCCTGCGTGGGGTGGGATAGGACCTATATAGAAAATCGATTCGTTCTTCGCAAGAAGGACTGAAGCATGCGTCTTGAGCATCGCGATGTCTAGAACGGCTTCACGACCACCATGATCACGATCAGGATCATCAGAAGCGTCGGCACCTCGTTGATAATACGATAGAATTTCTGGGTGCGCTGATTCCGGTCGGCGGCGAAATCCTTCACGCAGCGGGACAAAAAGCCGTGGATACCCGACATGACGAGCACCAGCGTAAATTTGACGTGAAACCAGCCTGATAGGTACCAGTGTCCGGCCCAGGCCAGATAAAGCCCGGCGAGCCAGGTCACGATCATCGCGGGATTGATGATCGCCTTCAAAAGCCGCCGCTCCATGACCTTGAAGGTCTCGGACTGCTTCGAGCCTGTCTCGGCCTCGCAATGATAGACGAACAGCCGCGGCAGGTAGAGCATGCCCGCCATCCAGGAGATCACGGCAACGATGTGCAGGGCCTTGATCCAGTCATACAACATCGCGGCGATGCCTTTCAGGGAACAGCTCGGGCGGTCTCAGCGTTGCGAGCCAAGCCCTGCTTGCGAGGGACCGATACATATCCGCTCACACGGCTCTCCTAAACTTAATTAAGTTTAGAATCTAAGGTTTGAGTCTAAGTGACGGTGAATTGGACTCATGCAAAACAATCCAGCCGTTCTTGCGGGCTTGTTCACATCCCTCAACATTTCGGCCGGCAGGATCGGACATCCGGAATCTGTCGCTCAACTCAATCGGTTGCGTACCTCTGTGGCCAGCTTATGAAGAGACAAATCCACACCGGTTCACTATCATCCGTCCGATGACGTCGACTTATCCTTTTCGGCGGTGCTGTGAAGAAGGGGACGAGATATACAGGGACCTGGCGGCGGACCCGGATTCTTCTCCTCGACCTCCACAGGGATTCACAGGATAGACAGGGGCCCCGGTGCCGACGACCTCCAATTATTTCCACCTGCATCTGGTGTCTGATTCGACCGGCGAGACGCTGATCACCGTGGCGCGCGCGGTCGCCGCGCAATACGCCAACGTGACCGCGGTCGAGCATGTCTACCCCTTGGTGCGCAGCCAAAAGCAGCTCGATCGCGTGCTCGACGAGATCGAGGAATCACCCGGCATTGTCCTGTTCACGCTGCTCGAGAAGGACCTGGTCGGCCGGCTCGAGGGCAAGTGCAAGGCGATCAACGTGCCGAGCCTGTCGATCATCGGGCCGGTGATGCAGTTGTTCGAGGCGTATCTGGGTGCTGCGACGACGGGACGCGTCGGTGCGCAGCATGTGTTGAACGCCGAATATTTCAGCCGGATCGACGCGCTGAATTACACGATGATCCATGACGACGGTCAGCATGTCGAAGGCCTCGAGGAGGCCGACGTCGTCCTGGTCGGCGTGTCCCGCACGTCGAAGACCCCGACCTCGATCTATCTGGCCAACCGCGGCATCCGCACCGCGAACGTGCCGCTGGTTCCGGGCATCCCGCTGCCGCACCAGCTCGAGACCCTGAAGAAGCCGTTGGTGGTCAGCCTGCATGCGACGCCGGAGCGCTTGATCCAGGTCCGGCAGAACCGCCTGCTGACGATGGGCGACCGCGACAACGACACCTACATCGACAAGCAGGCGGTGGCCGACGAAGTCGCGTTTGCACGGCGCCTGAGCGCGAAATTCAACTGGGCATTGCTCGACGTGACGCGTCGCTCGATCGAGGAGACGGCGGCAGCGATCATGAAGCTCTATAACGACCGCCAGCGCGCGCGGCCGTCGGAGTAACCGCCAAATCATGAGCATCTGGCCATGAGCATCTGGCGCTGCCCGCAGAAGCTGATCCTTGCATCGCAAAGCCGCGCGCGAAGGATGCTGCTTGAAAACGCCGGCCTCGAATTCGAGGCGCTGCCGGCCGGTATCGATGAACGCGCGGTGCAGAAGAATTCCGGCCTTTCGGCGCCGGGCGATATCGCCTCGCTCCTGGCGCGCGAGAAGGCGCTGTTCGTATCGAGGCAGAGGCCGGGGCAATATGTCGTCGGCGCCGACCAGACCCTGGCGCTGGGGCAGCGGATGTTCAGCAAGCCTGCCGGCCGTGCCCAGGCTGCCGAGCAGCTCGGTCTGCTCGCCGGACAGACGCACGCATTGCATTCGGCCGTCTCGGTCGCGCGCGATGAGAAAGTCCTGTTCGACGATGTCAGTGTGGCCCGGATGACGATGCGGCGGCTCGCCGCCGGCGAGATCGAAGCCTATCTCGACCAGGCCGGCGATGCGGTGACGACCAGCGTCGGCGCCTACCAGCTCGAGGGCCTCGGCGTGCATCTGTTCGAGCGGCTCGAAGGCGACCATTTCACCATCCTCGGCCTGCCGCTATTGTCGCTGCTCGCATTCCTGCGCCGCGAAAAACTGCTCGCGGTGTGAGGTGCCGAGGCATGGCGACGGAGAGATGCTGAACCGATGTTGATGCGATGCTGATTCTTGGACTCACCGGCTCGATCGGGATGGGAAAATCCACCACGGCCAAACTCTTCATGGAGGCTGGCGTGCCGGTGTACGACGCGGATGCGGCCGTGCATCAGCTCTATGAAGGCGAAGCGGCACCTGCGATCGAGGCGGCCTTTCCCGGCACCACGGCGAACGGCAAGGTCGACCGCGCAAAACTCTCGGCACGCGTGGTGCACGACCCTGCGGCGATGCGGCAGCTCGAGCAGATCGTGCATCCGATGCTTGGCGCCTCGCGGCAGAAATTCTTTGCCGACGCGGAAGCCGCCGGCGCGCCGATCGTCGTCGTCGATGTGCCGCTGCTGTATGAGACCGGCGGCGAGAAGCGTGTCGATGCGGTCGTCGTCGTCACCACCTCGCCGGAACTGCAGCGCGAGCGCGTGCTGGCGCGGGGCACCATGGATGCCGCCAAGCTCGACGCCATCATCGCCAAGCAGATGCCGGACGCCGAGAAGCGCAAGCGCGCGGATTTCATCGTGGATACCTCGCACGGACTTGACCCGGTGCGGGCGCGCATCCGCGACATTCTGGCCCAGGTTGCTAAGATGCCGGAGCGGCGAACCTGATTCGCCGCGCTTTTCCGGATTCCCTCACGCCATGCGCGAAATCGTTCTCGATACCGAAACCACTGGCCTCGATCCGCTGCGCGGCGATCGGCTGGTCGAGATCGGCTGCGTCGAGATCTTCAACCGCATGCCGACGGGGCAGACCTACCACGTCTACATCAATCCCGAACGCGACATGCCGGCGGAAGCGTTTGCCGTGCATGGGCTGTCGACCGAATTCCTCGCCTCCAAGCCGCTGTTCAATGAGGTGGTTGACGAGTTCCTCGCCTTCATCGGCGATACGCCGCTGGTGATCCACAACGCGTCGTTCGACATCAGCTTCATCAACGCCGAGCTCGACCGCATCAAGCGGAAGGCCATTCCGAAGGACCGGCTGGTCGATACGCTGCTGCTGGCGCGACGCAAGCATCCCGGCGTGTCGAACCGGCTCGACGATCTCTGCTCGCGCTATCAGATCGACAATTCCCGCCGCACCAAGCACGGCGCCTTGCTCGACGCCGAGCTGCTGGCCGAAGTCTATATCGATCTGATCGGAGCGCGGCAGTCGCAGCTCATCCTGGCGTCGGAAAATTCGGATGCGCGCAGCGGAAGCTATGGCGATACGCCGCGGCGGCAGCGCGAGACGGCGCTGGTTGCGCGGGTCAGCGACGCGGATCGCGAGGCCCACCGGGCGTTCGTCGCGACGCTCGGCGACAAGCCGATCTGGAACGATTATTTGCCGCCGCCAGCGCCCGCTGCAGCACCGGCGGCTTGATCTGTATTCCGTCATCCCCGTGCAAAGGCTTCGCCTTCGTCGCTGGAGGCGCGAGCCTCGAAGGATGCACGGCCACCAGTTGGGCCCGTCGATCCTTCGAGACGCCCGCAAGCGCGGGCTCCTCAGGATGCCGGGGTATTCTCTTGCTCAGCTCAGCTCGGCTTGACGCCGGAGGCGGCCTGGGCGGCGGCCTGCCGCTCCATGTTCTGGCGGTAGAGGCCGACGAAATCGACGGGGTCGAGCAGCAGGGGCGGGAAGCCGCCGTCGCGGACCGAGGTCGCGACGATCTCGCGTGCGAACGGGAACAGCAGCCGCGGGCACTCGATCATGACCAGCGGGTGCAAATTCTCCTTCGGCACGTTTACGATCCGGAAGACGCCGGCATAGGCGAGGTCGAAGCTGAACATCACCTTGCCGGCCGACTCGGCCTTGCCCTCGATCGAGAGGATCACCTCATACTCGTTTTCCGACAGATTGTTGGCGGAGACGTTGATCTGGATGTTGATCGCCGGCTGCTGTTGCTGCTGGCCGAGCGAGGTCGGCGCATTCGGGTTCTCGAACGACAGATCCTTGGTGTACTGCGCCAGTACGTTGAGCTGGGGAGCGGGCTGTTCGACGGGGGCGCCGTTGCCATTGGTCATGAAATGTCTCCTGGAGCGGCGCTCGGGACTGGATGTCCGACGGCACGCGTTAAGGTTTGGGAATGCCGATGCCGGCGAGTGGCTATCATAGGCCCGGCTCGGTCCACAAGGACGACGAACGCGTGCGGGCCGGCGGCCCTGCGGCCAAATCGCCGGCAACGGGATGGTGAATGCAACTCCGCCCGATCCCTTAACGGCTTCCTAAATTATTGAAGATACGCGATTTCCGGGAAGGAACGGGTTTCCCCCCGGGGTCAAAACGCGCTACACTTGCCCGTGCCAAAAAGCGCCATTGGCCGGGCATAGTTTCGTGCCTACATGCTGCGGACTCAATCGGTGATGTAATCTCTGCCGTTCCCGACCGGGAACGCTTTGATGTCCGGCCCGTTGCCGGCAGAGACCAGAAAGCGAATTCGACGTGGATATCTACACCATCATCTTCCTGGCGCTGGCCGTATTCATCTTTCTGCGCCTGCGTAGCGTTCTCGGCCAGCGCACGGGAAGCGAGCGGCCGCCGTATGATCGTGCAGCACCCAACGTCCTGCAGCGCGGCCAGGATAACAACGTTGTGCCGATCCCGGGATCGGTGATCGATCAGCCGGCCCCGGCCGCGCCCGCCGAACCGGTCGAGCCCACGGAACGCTGGAAGGGCATCGCCGAGCCCGGCACGCCGCTGGCGCAGGGTCTCGACGCGGTTGTGGCCCAGGATTCCTCGTTCGATCCGCGGCATTTCCTCTCGGGCGCCCGCTCGGCCTATGAAATGATCGTGCTGGCCTTCGCCAACGGCGATCGCCGCGCGTTGCGCGACCTGCTGTCGGCCGAGGTCTATGAAAGCTTCGAGGCCGCGATCAAGGATCGCGAGAAGCACGAGCAGAAGACCGAGACGCGGTTCGTGTCGATCGACAAGGCCGAGATCGTCAGCGCGGAGACGCGCGATCGCTCGATCCAGCTCACGGTCCGCTTCGTCTCGCAGATGATCTCGGTCACGCGCGACAAGGCGGGAACGATCGTCGATGGCAGCCCGGACAAGGTCGCCGACATCACCGACATCTGGACATTCGCCCGCGACTCGACTTCCCGCGATCCGAATTGGAAGCTGGTTGGCACTGGAAGCGCTCACTAAACATCTCAGCTACGGGCGCCTCGCGATCGCGTGCTGCGCGCTCGCGGTTGTGTGCTCCACCGCGGCGATCGCCGCGCGCTACAGGTCGAGCCGGCACGCTGCGCCGCGACACGAGTATAGCCACCCGATCCCCTATCCCAATCTGGAATTGCCGTTGCAGGTCAGCGGCAGCCAGTATGAGCCGCTCGCCTGGGCCAATGTCTCCGGCTGGAGCGACGACGATCATCTCGCGGCCTACAGGGCGTTTCGCACCAGCTGCAAGCCGATCGCGGCCCAGCAGGGCGCGCCCGCGGATTCGAAGGCGCTCGGCAGCTCGCTGCGCGATCCCTGCGGGATCGCCAAGGGACTCGATCTCGCCAGTGGCGCGAAAGCGAAGGAATTCTTCGAGCAGAATTTTGTGCCGCTGCGCATCTCGCGCCTCGGCGAGGATGCCGGCTTCGTCACGGGCTATTACGAGCCGGTGCTCGATGGCTCGCGGACCCAGACCGACGTCTACAATGTTCCGGTCTATCGCCGGCCGTCCAACCTGTTCGTGCGGGGCAAGACGCAAGCTTCTGTCGGCCTGCCCAACAGCGGTCCGGTGTATCGCAAGATCGGCCGGCGCAAGCTCGTGCCCTATTACGACCGCGGCCAGATCGAGGACGGTGCGATCGCCGGCCGCGGGCTGGAGATCGCCTGGCTGAAGAGCCAGACCGATCTCTTGTTCGCGCAAATCCAGGGCTCGGCGCGGATCAAGTTCGAGGACGGCACCACGTTGCGCATCAATTACGATGCGCATAATGGCTATCCGTATACGCCGGTCGGGCGCGTCCTGATCGACCGCGGCATCATCCCGAAGGACCAGATGTCGATGCAGAAGATCAGGGAGTGGATGGAGCAGAACCCTGACGGCGCCAAGGAGCTGCGGCGGCAGAACCGCGCCTATGTGTTCTTCCGCGAGGTGCCGCTGTCCGACAAGGACGAGGCGGTCGGTGCGCAGGGCGTGCCGCTGACGCCCGGCCGTTCGATCGCGGTCGACAAGGCGCTGCATGTCTACGGCACGCCGTTCTTCATTGCCGGCGAGTTGCCGATCGAATCCGAGCAGTCCAAGACGCCGTTTCATCGCCTGATGATCGCGCAGGATACTGGATCGGCGATCGTCGGGCCGGCGCGCGCCGATCTCTATTTCGGCGCCGGCGCCGATGCCGGAAAAGTCTCGGGCCGGCTGCGGCACAACATGCAGTTCGTGATGCTGGTGCCGAAGGCGCTCGATCCCGTCGCGCGCGGCCACAAGCTGCCGATCCCTGACGAGCGGCCGTCGGCCAGGATCGCAAAACTGTTTCCGCAGACCGATCCGCAGAAGGCCAAGCCGGCGGATCTGGCAACGTCAGGCATTGCCAAGGGTGCTGCGAAAGACCCAGGCGCTAGCGCCGCCAAGACCCCGGCCGCGAAGGATGCCGCGCCCGCAGCACCGGCTGCAATGACCTCTGTTGCACAGTCGGCGCCTGTGGCAGAACCGGTGCCGTTGCCGGTCGCCCGGCCTGACATTCCGCAACCGGAGAAGCGGCGCACCCGGCGCTATCGCCATCACCGCGATCAATGAAACGACCCGCGCCGATCCCCGATCTGTCCGCTCCGTCACGGCGCAAGCGTGTGCTGAGCGAGGAAGAGCGTGCGCTCTGGGAGAGCGTGGCCAAGCAGGTCAAGCCGCTTCGCAAGAAGCCGGCCGCACCGAAAGCCTACGCCGCAGCCTCTGACCCGGCCACGCACCACGCCGCCGCCAAGTCCATCCCGGTCAAGCCGGTGACGTCGGTCAAGGCTGCGCCGGCGCCGCGTCCGCAGGTGCCGCCGCTGGCGCCGATCGGCCGCCGCGAACGTGCAAAGCTGTCGCGCGGCCGGCAGGAGATCGATGCGCGGCTTGATCTGCACGGCATGACGCAGATCCGCGCGCATCGCGTGCTGTTCACCTTCCTGCAACGCGCGCACAGCGACGGGCTCACCTTCGTGCTCGTCATCACCGGCAAGGGCAAGGTCGGCGGGGCGGATTCCGAACGCGGCGTGCTGCGCCGACAGGTGCCGGAATGGCTCAGCCTGCCGGAATTCCGCTCGCTGGTGGTCGGCTTCGAGGAAGCGCATGTCGGCCATGGCGGCGAGGGCGCACTCTATGTGCGCGTCCGGCGCGCGCGCTGAGCATGATCCGGAAAAGTGTGAAGCGGTTTTCCGAGAATGATCATGCGCAAACAAAATGACTAGAACGGCCGCACGATCCCGACGCGGGGGATCAGCGTAACGATCCAGCCTGATATCGTCGTCTTGCGATCGTCTGACGGGATCGGCGGCACGTCTTTCGACGCCGGCAGCATCCTGGTGGCGTGCAGCATCAGGAACATGCAGACCGCCCAGTTCGAGATCCAGCGCGAATAGTCGAACACGGTCACGAACATCACGAAATAGCCGGCGCTGATCATGATGAGTGCGGCTAACACGATCCGCCGATGCAGCTCATTGGCAAGCGCGCCGATCAGCCGCGCGAAATAGCGCCACAGCGGCGCGTGCAGCCAGATCAGCAGCGCAAACACCGGGACGCCCAGGATGTTCGAGGGCATCCGCGCCCAGGTGTCGGCGAACTCCTTCGACAGCGGCTGGTACCAGATGTAGCCGAACTGAAGCAGGTCGTTCCGCGACGGATCGGCCATCCGGCTCTGCAGATGACGGATGAATTCGTCGTAGGGCACCTCGACCGTGCCGGCGAACTGCGCGACCAGGAACAGGATGCCGACCGCCGCGAGCGCCATAAGGCCGACGGCGATGTTCCGCGGCGTCACGCGTTGCATCAGATAGAAGCGCAGCACCACGATCGCCGCGATGGTCGGCACATACATCAGGACGAAGATATGATGGATCAGGATCAGCAGGATCGAGAACAGCGCCGCGATCAGCACATAGAGGACCGAGCGCGACGGAATCAGCAGCAGCACGATCGTCAGCGCACAGCCATAGATGTCGAAATGGCCGAGCGTGTGCATGAAATTCTTCAGGAAGAACGGCGATCCCGCGATGAAAATGAACAGCGGCCAATGCGCATCGTCGAAGCCGAATGTCCGCTGGAACAGTTTGGCGAACAGGGCGAGCGTCACCAGCCAGATCGCGCCGGCCAGCGCGAACACCAGCCACACCGGCACCTTGTCGGTGAACAGCGACACGATCGCGCCGATCAGCGCGCGCTTGGTGAAGCCGTAGTGATAGTCGACCAGGAGATGGATGTAGGGGACGAAGGGCGGCAGCGCGATCTTGTGCAGGAACACCCCGACCAGCACGGCCGCATTGACGGCCAGCATCAAGCGCCAGGGGTTTTCCCAGACTCGCAGATTCATCGATCGCCCACTCTCGTCGTCCCGGGCAAGCGAAGCGCGACCCGGGACCCATAACCACCGAAGGCAGTTTTTAGAAGGAATGTCGGCCCGAGTCTTGGCTGCTGCGGGCTGCGGGGGTCATGGGCCCCGGCCTTCGCCGGGGCGACGATGGCTATATCGCCTACAAAATAAACCGGCTCAGATCGGCGTTCTTGGCGAGGTCGCCGACATGCTTGGTCACGTAGTCGGCGTCGACCTGGATGGTCTCGCCGTGGCGATCGGGCGCGGTGAAGGAGATCTCGTCCAGCACCCGCTCCATCACGGTCTGCAACCGCCGCGCGCCGATATTCTCGACCGTGGAATTGACCGCAACGGCAACGTCGGCCAGCGCGTCGATCGCGCTGTCGGTGATGTCCAGCGTGACGCCCTCGGTCTTCAACAGCGCGACATATTGCTTGATCAGCGACGCTTCGGGCTCGGTCAGGATCCGCCGCATGTCGTCGCGGGACAGCGCCTGCAACTCGACGCGGATCGGCAGGCGCCCCTGCAGTTCGGGCAGCAGGTCCGACGGCTTGGCGATATGGAAGGCGCCCGAGGCGATGAACAGGATGTGGTCGGTCTTGACCGCGCCGTGCTTGGTCGAGACCGTGGTGCCTTCGATCAGCGGCAGCAGATCGCGCTGCACGCCCTCGCGCGAGACGTCGCCGCCCTGTCGATTCTCGCGCACGCAGATCTTGTCGATCTCGTCGAGGAAGACGATGCCGTTGTTCTCGACGGCGTTGATCGCCTCCTGCACCAGCTGGTCGGTATCGAGCAGCTTGTCGGATTCCTCGTTGACGAGGATCTCGTGCGAGCCTTCCACCGTCAGGCGGCGGGTCTTGCTGCGTCCGCCCATCTTGCCGAAGATGTCCCCGAGCGAGATCGCGCCCATCTGGGCGCCGGGCATGCCCGGGATTTCGAACATCGGCATGCCGCTGCCGGACGACTGCGTCTCGATCTCGATTTCCTTGTCGTTGAGCTCGCCGGCGCGCAGCTTCTTGCGGAACGACTCCCGCGTCGCCGGGCTCGATGCGGGGCCGACCAGCGCATCCAGCACGCGCTCCTCGGCGGCGAGCTGGGCACGCGCCTGGACGTCCTTGCGCTTGCGCTCGCGGGTCTGCGAAATCGCCACCTCGACGAGGTCGCGGACGATCTGCTCGACATCGCGGCCGACATAGCCGACCTCTGTGAACTTTGTGGCTTCGACCTTGAGGAACGGCGCGCCCGCAAGCTTGGCCAGCCGGCGCGCGATCTCGGTCTTGCCGACGCCGGTCGGCCCGATCATCAGGATGTTCTTGGGCAGAACCTCCTCGCGCAGGGAACCGGCAAGCTGCAGCCGCCGCCAGCGGTTGCGCAGCGCGATCGAGACCGCGCGCTTGGCATCGGCCTGGCCGACGATGAAACGGTCAAGTTCAGAAACGATTTCGCGGGGGGAGAAGTCGGTCATTGGCTCTAGCTAGGTTGAAAGGATGGTCTCGGCAAGCGCCGGTGTGCGCCCGCGACGTTAGCTCATTGTTTGAGCATGATCTTTTCGGAAGACCGCTGCGCACTTTTCCGGATCATGCTCTAGGTCATTTGTCGCGGATCATCAGCAGCGCAGGCCCATCAGGCGTATCGACCATTCCGGCCTCGCGAAAGCCCGCTTTCGCATAGGCGCGGACGGCAAGTGCATTCGCTGGATCGGGATCGGTGACGATGCGTGGCGCGCCTTGCGCCAGCCGGTCGTCGACAAAGGCGCGGATCAGCGCCGAGCCGTGGCCGCCTGCCACCATGTCGGGCGCGCCGATGAAGAGATCGATGCCGCGGGTGCCTTCCGGTTGTTTGCCGAAGCCGGAATTCCAAGCCGTCAGGTCGTAGCACTGGATGTAACCGAAATCGTTGCCGTCGGCGGCAACGATGAACTGGTCCATCGCAGGCTCCTCGAGGTCGCCGCTCACGAGCGCATATTGCTCGGCCGGATCGCCCCACCACTCCCGGACATGCGGCAGCGCCAGCCACCGCTTGATCTGCGGCAGGTCGGCCGTCGCCATCGGGCGGAAACGATAGGGGCTGGCCATGCTCAGCCGCCGATCGTCTCGATCGTCACGTTCCGGTTGGTGTAGACGCAGATATCGGCGGCGATATCCAGCGCGCGGCGCACGATGGTTTCGGCGTCCTTGTCGGTATCGACCAGCGCGCGGGCCGCGGCGAGGGCATAATTGCCGCCGGAGCCGATCGCCATCACCCCGGATTCGGGCTCCAGCACGTCGCCGGTGCCGGTCAGCACCAGGGAAACGTCCTTGTCGGCCACGATCATCATGGCCTCCAGCCGGCGCAGATAGCGGTCGGTCCGCCAGTCCTTGGCGAGCTCGACGGCCGCCCGGGTCAGTTGCCCCGGATATTGCTCCAGCTTGCTTTCCAGCCGCTCGAACAGGGTGAAGGCGTCGGCGGTGGCGCCGGCAAAGCCGCCGATCACGTCGCCCTTGCCGATCCGGCGGACCTTCTTGGCATTGGCCTTGATCACGGTCTGACCGATCGAGACCTGCCCGTCGCCGCCGATCACCACCTTGCCGCCCTTGCGGACCGTGCAGATCGTGGTGCCATGCCAGACCGGCAGCTCATTTGGGGATGCTTGCATAGGTTACCTCTCTTCCGGGCAGATTTAGGCGGTCGGGCAGGGGGTTACAATCGGGCGATTTAGCAACGAATTCCGGTCACCATGGCCCGAAGTTAGGGCGTTTCGGGGTCATCCCGCAGTAGCGAAGGTGACATCAGCCTGTTAAAAGACCGGCGTTTTCGGCACGGGAAAGCTCAATCTTCATGCGCACGGCAACCATCAAGCGCAAGACCAAGGAGACCGACATCGAGGTGACGGTCAACCTCGACGGAGCAGGCGTATCCACGGTTTCGACCGGGATCGGCTTCTTCGACCATATGCTCGACCTCCTGGCCCGGCATTCGCGCATCGACATCACGGTGAAGGCGGATGGCGATCTCCATGTCGATTACCACCACACCACCGAAGACGTCGGAATCGCGCTCGGGCAGGCCGTGAAGCAGGCACTCGGCAACATGGCCGGCATCACCCGCTACGCCTCGATCCACATGCCGATGGACGAGACGCTGTCGCGGGTCGTGATCGACATTTCCGGCCGCCCGGTGCTGGTGTTCAAGGTCGAGTTCCCGCGCGACAAGATCGGCGAGTTCGATACCGAGCTGGTGCGCGAATGGTTCAACGCCTTCGCGATGAACGCCGGCGTGACTCTCCACGTCGAGACCCTATATGGCGAGAACAGCCATCATATTTCCGAATCCTGTTTCAAGGGTTTGGCGAGGGCACTCCGGACCGCGGTTGCGATCGATCCGCGTGCCCAGGGCGAAGTGCCCTCGACGAAGGGTCAGCTCGGCGGCTGACCCCGGGAGCATGATCCGGAAACGGTGGCACCGGTTTTCCCGGAGATCATGCGGCAAGTAAAAGTCCATCCTCGGCGGAGCGTTCGATGCCGGTCTATACAGTGCATGCCCCCGTGGCCAACGGCGCCAATCTCGCGGCGGCCGACAAGTTCGTCTTCGTGCGCGACGGCTTCCATTTCTGGGCCGCGGTCGCCGGTGTGGTCTGGCTGGCCTGGAACAGGCTCTGGCTGGCGCTGATCGGCTGGCTGGTGCTGACCTTCGCGATCGATTTTGCGCTGGCCAAGCTCGGGATCGGCCGCGGCGCGATCTTGCTCGTCGACCTGGTGTTGATGGTGCTGATCGGGCTGGAGGCTGCGACCTTGCAACGCTGGACGCTGTCGCGGCGCAAATGGCGCCAGCTCGACATCGTCGTGGCCGACAACAGAGAGGCCGCCGAGCGCCGCTTCTTCGAGCGCTGGACCGCGCGGCATCGCGGCGCCGTCAACGACCAGCGGTCTGTCGATCGCGGCGGACCACCGCCGACCCGGGACGTTCCCGGTCAGTCGTTCTCAAAACCCCCGCCAATGCCGCAGGGCGGCATCATCGGATTGTTTCCAGAGCCAGGAGGATCGCGATGACGGTTGCAATCATCGACTACGGCTCCGGCAATCTGCATTCGGCGGCAAAGGCTTTCGAGCGCGCCGCGCGCAGCATGCAGGATCCGCAAGCCATCAAGGTGACGCGCGATCCCGACGCGGTCTATCGCGCCGATCGGATCGTGCTGCCGGGCGTCGGCGCGTTCGCCGATTGCCGCCGCGGCGTCGATGCGGTCGACGGCATGCTGGAAGCGCTCACCGAGGCGGTGCGGGTCAAGGCGCGGCCGTTCTTCGGCATCTGCGTCGGCATGCAGCTGATGGCGACGCGCGGCAAGGAGCACGTCATCACCGAGGGCTTCAACTGGATCGCCGGCGATGTCGTGAGGATCGAGCCGCGCGACGAGAGCCTGAAGGTCCCGCACATGGGCTGGAATACGCTCGACATGGTGCGCGAGCACCCGGTGCTGGAGCGGCTGCCGCTCGGGCCGAAGGGGCGTCACGCCTATTTCGTGCACTCCTATCACCTCAATGCCGCCAACGAGGCGGACGTGCTGGCGCGCGCCGACTATGGCGGGCCGGTGACCGCGATCGTGGGTAAGGACACTGCGATCGGCACCCAGTTTCACCCCGAGAAGAGCCAGCGCTTCGGCCTCGCTTTGATCTCCAATTTCTTGAAGTGGAAGCCGTGATTCTCTTTCCAGCGGTTGATCTGAAGAACGGCCAGTGCGTGCGCCTGGAGCAGGGCGACATGGCGCGCGCCACCGTGTTCAATCTCGATCCGGCGGCGCAGGCGGCGAGCTTCGCCGCGCAGGGCTTCGAATATCTCCACGTCGTCGATCTCGACGGCGCCTTCGCCGGCAAGCCGATGAATGCGCATGCGGTGGAGGCGATGCTGAAGGCCGTCACCATGCCGGTGCAGCTCGGCGGCGGCATCCGCGACCTCAAGACCATCGAAGCCTGGCTCGACAAGGGCATCACCCGCGTCATCATCGGCACCGCGGCGGTGCGCGATCCCGAACTGGTGAGGGGTGCGGCGAAGAAATTCCCCGGCCGCGTCGCGGTGGGCCTCGATGCGCGCGACGGCAAGGTCGCGGTCGAGGGCTGGGCCGAGACCTCGCATGTGACTGCGCTCGAAATCGCGCAGCGCTTCGAGGACGCCGGCGTCGCCGCGATCATCTTCACCGACATCGCCCGCGACGGCCTGCTCAAGGGCCTCAACCTCGACGCCACGATCGCCCTCGCCGACCGCATCTCGATTCCGGTGATCGCCTCCGGCGGCTTTGCCTCGATCGACGACGTCAAGGCGCTGCTGGAGCCGCGTGCCAAAAAGCTCGCCGGCGCCATCGTCGGCCGTGCGCTCTACGACGGACGGCTTGATCCGGCCGCCGCGCTCAAGCTGATCCGCAGCGCGGCTTAGGAGACAGAGACATGTTCAAGGTTCGTGTGATCCCCTGTCTCGACGTCAAGGACGGGCGCGTGGTCAAGGGTGTCAACTTCGTCGATTTGCGCGATGCCGGCGACCCGGTCGAGGCCGCGATCGCCTATGACGCCGCCGGCGCCGACGAGCTCACCTTCCTCGACATCACCGCCACCCATGAGAACCGCGGCATCATGCTGGATGTGGTGCGGCGGACGGCGGAGGCTTGCTTCATGCCGCTGACCGTGGGCGGCGGCGTCCGTACCGTCGACGACATCAAGACCCTGCTGCGGTCCGGCGCCGACAAGGTCTCGATCAATTCAGCTGCCGTCAGCCGGCGCGAATTCGTCAAGGAGGCGGCCGAGAAGTACGGCGAGCAATGCATCGTGGTCGCGATCGACGCCAAGCGGGTCAAGCGCGCCGGCGGCTCGGAGCGCTGGGAGATTTTCACCCATGGTGGGCGTAATGCCACCGGGATCGATGCCATCGAATATGCCCAGGAGGTCGTCGCGCTCGGCGCCGGCGAAATCCTGCTGACTTCGATGGACCGGGACGGCACGAGGCAGGGCTTTGACCTGCCGCTGACCCGGGCGATCGCGGACAGTGTTCCTGTACCGGTCATCGCGTCCGGTGGCGTCGGCAATCTCGATCATCTGGTCGATGGCGTCCGCGAGGGTCATGCCACCGGCGTGCTGGCCGCCTCGATCTTCCACTTCGGGGAATTTACCATCCGCCAGGCCAAGGATCACATGGTGCGCGCCGGCCTGCCGATGCGCCTCGATCCTTAGTGCGTGGTCCGGACCGGGACGGCCGCATTAGCGCAAAGTGGAGACCGGTTTTCCGAAAAGACCACGCTCAAACGGCGTGGTTGGGGACTCCTTGTCACAAAAATGCTAAGCCCCCACCTAGGGATGGCACCTTGGCGGTGCCGGTGCGCATGCTTGAGTTGAGTTGATGTCGCGTTTCACGGTCCACGATCTGGCTGCCACCATTGACGCCCGTGCTGCAACGGGCGGCGAGGCGTCCTATACCCGCAAGCTGCTCGACAAGGGCGCGGAGCACTGCGCCAAGAAATTGGGCGAGGAAGCGGTCGAGACCGTGATCGCCGCGGTCGGGAATGACCGCGATCATCTCATCGCGGAAAGTGCCGATCTCGTATTTCACCTGCTGGTTCTGTTGAAATCACGCGGCGTGAAACTGGAGGATGTCGAGGCCGCGCTGGAGAAGCGCACCTCGATGTCGGGACTGGAAGAGAAGGCGGCGCGCAAGCGCGACTAGCGCACATGATCGAGCGCATTGACAGGGGCGGCCTCATGGACATCCGGGCACCAGATCAGCAATACAACCCCTACCGCACCTTCACGCGCCAGCAATGGTCGCATTTGCGCGACGATACGCCGATGACGCTCGAGCCGGGTGAGTTCGACCGCCTGCGTTCGATGCACGACCGCCTCGATTTGCAGGAGGTCGAGGACATCTATCTGCCGTTGTCGCGACTGCTCTCCATTTACGTCGATGCGACCCAGCGGCTGTATTATTCGCAGCGCCAGTTCCTCAACATCCGCGACCGCAAGATGCCCTATATCGTCGGCGTCGCCGGTTCGGTGGCCGTCGGCAAGTCGACCACCGCCCGCGTGCTGCAGGCGCTGCTGGCGCGCTGGTCGCCGCGGCCGAAGGTCGACCTGATCACGACCGACGGTTTCCTGTTTCCGAATGCCGTGCTCGAGCGGCAGGGCATCATGCAGAAGAAGGGCTTTCCTGAGAGCTACGACCTGCCGACCCTGCTGTCGTTCCTCAGCGACATCAAGGCTGGACGGCGCCGCGTCCGTGCGCCGGTCTATTCGCATCTGACCTATGACATCGTGCCGAACAAATGGGTCGAGATCGACCAGCCGGATATCCTGGTCGTCGAGGGCGTCAACGTGCTGCAGACCGGGCGGCTGCCGCGCGACGGCAAGGCGGTGCCGTTCGTTTCCGACTTCTTCGATTTCTCGGTCTATATCGACGCCGACGAGTCCGCGCTGCGGCAGTGGTACATCAAGCGCTTCCTGGCGCTGCGCGACACCGCGTTCACCGATCCGAGGTCCTACTTCCACCGCTATGCGCTGCTGTCGGACGAGGAAGCGACCGCAACCGCGATCGCGATCTGGGAGCGCACCAACCTCGCCAATCTCGAGGACAACATCCTGCCGACCCGGCCGCGTGCGACGCTGATCCTGAAGAAGGGCGCCGACCACGTGGTGCAATCGGTCGCGCTGCGCCGGCTGTAGTCGTCACCGTATCTCAGCGAACGAGCCACATCGCAGCCGTCGTCCCCGCGAACGCGGCGACCCATAGCCACGGGTGTCCGTAATCTACAAGGCTGTGGCCGCAGCGGGGCGCAAAACCAAGCTCGGTAGTTATGGGTCCCTGCTCCCGTGCGCAATTGCGCACTAGGCAGGGACGACGCTGGAGAGGTTTTGGCCGCCTACGCCGCGACATGCCGCGCAGCGGCGAGGCCCGCCAGCGCTTCTTCCAGCTTCTCGCGGTCGAGCGGCTTGATCAGAAAACCATCCATGCCGGCTTCGAAGCAGGCGTAGCGATCCTCCACCAGCGTGTTGGCGGTCAGCGCCAGGATCGGCGTGCGCCGTCCGGACTGGCCGGCCAGCCCGCCGGACTCGTGGGCGCGGATCTGCTTGGTGGTCTCGATGCCGTTGAGGCGCGGCATCTGGATGTCCATCAGCACGAGATCGTAGGGCGTGCCGGCCGACGTCGCCGAGAGCCAGGACTCCATGGCCTGCTCGCCATTGGTGGTGATGACCACGGTGTGGCCGAGCCGGGCGAGCAGCGAGCGCATCAGGAGCGCGTTGATCTCATTGTCTTCCGCAACCAGGATCGAGAGCCCCTTGTGCGGTGGTGCGGCCGCCGGCGCCGTGGGCGCGGACTCCGTGACCGTCTCGATCGCAAGGCTTGGCGTCACGAGGCTTGGCGTCACGAGGCTTGGCGTCACGAGGCTTGGCGCGACGATTTCGGGTGACGCGGTCAGGCGTGCGGCGAGCGACGACGCACGCAGCGGCTTGACCAGATAGCCGGTGAACACGGCTGCATCGGAGGCCGAAAGGTCCTGCCGCGTCGCCGGCGTGACCATCACGATGCGATGGGTTGCGTGGATGCGAGCAGCGTTGGCCAGCGCCTCGATCGCCGGCGTGCCGAGCGTGTGATCGATCAGGACGGTGTGCCAGCTCCGCTCCGGCAGCAATGCCTCTGCGACATCGGCATCCGACACGATGCAGGTCTGCGCGCCCCAGCGCTGCAACCGCCGCGAAATCAGCGAAGCCTCGATGCTGTGCGGTGCGACCAGCATGATGGATTGGCCGGCAAGGTCGGGCGCCGTGAAGCCATTGGCCTCGCCGGTGTCGGCGGCGGCGAGCGGGATCGAGACCTCGAAGGTCGAGCCTGCGCCCGGCGTGCTTGCGAGCGAGATCCGGCCACCCATCCGCTTGACGATGCGGTCGCTGATCGAGAGGCCGAGGCCGGTGCCGCCATAGCTGCGCGCGATGCGGTCGTCGGCCTGCTCGAACTCCCGGAAGATGCGCTGCTGCGCTTCCGGTGCGATGCCGATGCCGGTGTCGCGAACCAGGAAGCTGATCTCGTTCGGCCAGATGCCGGGCTCGACGATCAGCGCGACGCCGCCGGTCGCGGTGAACTTGATGGCGTTGCCGGCGAGATTGAGCAGCACCTGGCGCAGCCGCGCGGCGTCGCCGGTCACCTGCATCGGCAGCCGCTCGTCGACATAGGCGGCGATCTCGATACCCTTGGCCTGCGCGCGCGGCGCCAGCAGCTCGGTGATGTCCTCGATCAAGCCGGACAGTGCAAAGGCGCGGTGCTCGAGATCGATCTTGCCGGCCTCGATCTTGGAATAGTCGAGCAGCTCCTCGATCAGCGCGAGCAGCGCGTCGCCTGAGGTCTTGACCGCCTTGACGTAGGTCGTCTGCTCCGGCGTCAGCTGGGTGTCCATCAGCAGTCCGCTCATGCCGATGATGCCGTTCAGCGGCGTGCGGATCTCGTGGCTCGCCATCGCAAGGAAGCGCGATTTGGCACGGTTGGCGGCGTCGGCCTGATCGCGGGCTTCGGCCAGCGCGCGCTCGCTCTCGGTGCGGTCGGTGACGTCGCGGCCGACGCTCTGCATCTCGGCCGGCGCGCCGGCATCGTTGCGCACGAGGCCCTCGCGCCAGGCGATCCAGCGCGGCCCGAGCGGTCCCTCGATCTTCTGGTCGTAGACCCGCGTGCCATTGGATTCGAGCGCGGTGTCGCCCTGCTCGAGCACCTTGAGGGTGGCGGTGCTGCCGATCAATTCGCCGCGGGGGATTTGGGCCAGCGCGCAATAGGCGTCGTTGGCGTAGGTGATGAGGCCGTCAAGGTCGCGCAGCACGATCAAATCGTCCTGCGCCTCGAACAGGGCGGAGGCGCGCTGTTCGGCCTCCTGCAGTTCCCAGTTGCGGTCGGCCATCGCCTCATTGTGCATGACGATGGTGCGCAACCTTCTGCGCATCAGCCGCAGGCGGATGCCGAGCGTCACGATCCAGAGACAGGCGAGCGCGAACAGGAAGCTGACGCCGATCGCGAATGTATTGGGATCGTAGCCGCTGTGTTGCGAGAGGGCGCCGGAAATGAACCCGAAGGCGCCGCCGAATGCGACGGAGAAGATCGTGAAGGAACGGACGATCGTCGCGACCCAGGAATGGCGTCGCAGGAAGCGGCGAAGGCGCAACTTGATCCGGAAGAAACGCCCCATCAATGGTGGTCCTGAGAGTGCCCGATCTGGCGATGACGATGCGTCGGCCACCTTGAAAAGTGCTTGAGGTTGGTGGCCGTTTCGCGCCGCCCTCGGAACAGGGTTAGCGGGGGGTTAACTCCGCCATTGTCTGGCCCTGGAAGCGTGTGTGCGGCGCCAGCGATGCCGCTTCGAAGCGGCGGTGTCCGCCGCGGGCGCTGACGATCAGGGCCGCGGCATCGCGCACCGAGAACGTCTTCGACTGCACGTAGACGCGGTAATCGAACGGCCCGTCATGGGAAAGATAGATCACGGGGCCGGTTGCGGTCGGCGCGCTGGAAATCCCGATCAGCTGCGGCACGGCGTTGCCTTCGCAGGCGCCGGTCTCGGCCTCGTCGATGTCGTCGATCACCGTGAAGTCGGCGGCCTCGGCGCTGTCGGCGACCCGGACCCGGACGGTGGCAAGGCGGGGGTCGTCGGTGAAGCTGACGTGAAGCCGCGCCTGCCAGGGGACCGATGCGATCTGCATCGTGGCGCCGCCGACCTCGATGCAGGGCCGGGGGCCCGGCAGGAATTCAGCGCGGGCAAACACCGCGGCCACGGCAAGGGGGACCACCGAGGCCAAAACCTTCATACGCAACATGACACAACTCGCTCGACCCAAGTCTGCCGCGGATCGCGGTGCTTATGGTTTGCGGAGCGTAAATGAGAGTGGTTACTGTCGCGTTGACGCGGCAGGCACCGGGCGGAAACGGGGGAGATCACGCCGCGCGGCGCAAATCGTCGGCCAATGCACGATAGGACAGCGCTTCGGCGAGGTGCAGCCGGCCGATCGTCTCGGCGTTGTCGAGATCGGCGAGCGTGCGCGCCACCCGCAGCACGCGGTGATAGCCGCGCGCGGTGAGGTGCATGGTCTCGGCCGCCTCGCGGAGCAGCTTCTGGCCATGCGCATCAGGCTGCGCGATGGTTTCGAGCAGCGCGCTCGGCGCTTCCGCATTGGTGCGGACATGCGGCATGCCGGCGGCAGCGTAGCGCGCGAGCTGGATGTCGCGCGCGGCCGCGACGCGTGCGGCGACTTCGGCCGAGCCCTCCGCCGGCGGCGGCAGGATCAGATCCGCCGCGGTGACGGCAGGCACCTCGATCCGCAGGTCGATGCGATCCATCAGCGGCCCGGAGATCCGCATCTGGTAGTCGGCAGTGCAGCGGTCGAGCCGGCCGCGCTTGCAGGAATAGCCGGGCTCATAGGCGTGGCCGCAGCGGCACGGGTTCATCGCCGCGACCAGCATGAAGCGCGCCGGATAGGTGACGCGATGGTTGGCCCGGCTCACCGAAACCTCGCCGTTTTCCAGCGGCTGGCGCAGCGAATCCAGCACCCGCGGATCGAACTCCGGCAATTCGTCGAGGAACAGCACGCCCTGATGCGCGAGCGAGATCTCGCCGGGCTTGGCGCGCATGCCGCCGCCAGTCAGCGCCGCCATGCTTGCGGAATGATGCGGGCTGCGGAACGGGCGCCGCGCGGTCAGGGCGCCGTCGCGGATCTCGCCGGCGACGGAGGCGATCATCGAGACTTCGAGCAGCTCCGACGGCGACAGCGGCGGCAGGATCGAGGGCAGCCGCGCCGCCAGCATCGACTTGCCGGCGCCGGGCGAGCCCATCATGAGCAAATGGTGTCCGCCGGCGGCCGCGATCTCGAGCGCGCGCTTTGCGCTTTCCTGGCCCTTGATGTCGCGCAGGTCGAGCAAGGCTTCCTCGCGCTCATGCACCTTCGGCTGCGGCCGCGACAGCACTTGCGTGCCCTTGAAGTGATTGGCGATCTGGATCAGCGAGTGCGCCGCAATGATCTGGATGTCGGGGCTTGCCCAGGCGGCCTCCGAGCCGCAGGCGGCCGGACAGATCAATCCCTCATCGCGCGAATTGGCGCCGATCGCCGCGGGCAGCACGCCTGCCACGGGCGCGATCGAGCCGTCGAGCCCGAGTTCGCCGAGCACGGTGAAGCCGCTGAGCGCATCCGGCGGGATCGCCCCGATCGCCGCCATCAGGCCGAGCGCAATCGGCAGGTCGTAATGGCTGCCCTCCTTGGGCAGGTCGGCCGGCGCGAGGTTGACGGTAATGCGACGGGCGGGAAGCGCGAGGCCGGAGGCGATCAGCGCCGAGCGCACCCGCTCGCGCGCCTCCGACACCGCCTTGTCGGGCAGGCCGACAATCGCGAACGCCGGCAATCCCGGCGCGACCTGCACCTGCACGTCGACCGCGCGAGCCTCGATCCCCTCGAATGCGACGGTGGAAACCCGCTGGACCATGCTGCCCCTATCTTCCGCCACCCAAGGTAGCGGAGCGGATTGCCCAGCGCAAGAACATTAAGGGAACATCCGGGGGCGACGCGCGCCGTCCCCGGATGATCAGCCGTCAGAGCGTCATCTGCATCGGTTCCGGATAGTAGTGGAAGCCCTCGCCGGCCTTGGCGACATGGCCGTAGCCGGGCCAGGCGAAGTGGTAGGACATCACCGGCGTCTTGTTCGCGGCCAGCATCTCGAGCAGCTTGACCCGTGAGTTCGCCGCCTGCTTCGGATCGGTGTCGTAGGAGAACTCCATCCGCGGCCGCTCCAGCAGCAGCACCGCGTGATGCGAGAGGTCGCCGAGGAAGGCAAAGGACTTGCCACCCGAGCTGACCATGAAGATGGTGTGGCCCACGGTGTGGCCGGGCGCCGCGATCGCCTGCACGCCGGGCAGGAATTCCTGGCCGTCCTTGAAGAACACGATGCGGTCGCGCACCGGCAGCAGGTTCTTGCGGGCGTGCACCACAAAGTCCTTCAACGGACTGCCCATCTTGCCTTCGTCGGTCCAGAAATCGAGATCGCTTTGCGCGATGTAGTACTGCGCATTCGGGAACAGCGGCTTGTCGTCGGCGCCGACAATGCCGCCGATATGATCGATATGCGCGTGCGACAGCACGACGGCGTCGATGTCCTCCGGCTTGATGCCGGCTTCCTGCATGCTCTTCTGCTGCCGGCCGGTGGTCGGACCGAAGGCCTTCGAGGTGCCCATGCCGGTATCGAACAGGATCAGTCTGTCGCCCATGTTGACGATCGGCGAGTTCTGCTCGAGCACGACATTGTCGGGCGAGAGGAAATTGTCGGAGAGCATCTTCTTCACTTCTTCCTTCGGCACGCCGGTGAAGGTGCCGGAGGGATCGCCGAGCGGAAGCGGGCCGTCGGAGACGACCGTCACTTCGGCATCGCCGAGAACGAAGCGGTGCCAATAGGGTGTCTGCGTGCCGAGCTTGGGCGCGCGCGCCTGCGCGGTGCCGCCGAGCAGTGTGCTGGCGCCGAGACCGGCACCGAGCGCGAGCAAGGATCGTCGTGAGACATTGAGCGTCATAACGTCTTCCTCCAAGATTTTTATGAGATTTTCGCGTTGTCGCCCGCATTGGCCCGCCGCTTGACCTGACGCAGGCAACAGGATGCTGCCTTCGCCTGCGCAAGCTGGCAAGAAGAATAAGGCGAACGGCAGCGCGGTCGAACTCTGGCTAGAGCTCAACCTGCATGTGCAGCGCACAAGGGAAGAGGATTATTTCGCGGCGCGCTTCTTCTTGATGGTATCCCAGATCATCGCTGCGACGTCGGGGCCATTGAGCCGCTGAATGGCGCGGATGCCGGTCGGCGAGGTGACGTTGATCTCGGTCAGATTGCCGTCGATCACGTCGATGCCGACGAACAGCAGGCCGCGTTCGCGCAGCGCCGGTCCGAGTGTGGCGCAGATTTCGCGCTCGCGATCGGAGAGCTCGGTCGCCTTGGCCGCACCGCCGCGCACCATGTTGGAGCGCAGATCGTCCGCCGCCGGCACGCGGTTGACGGCGCCGGCGAATTCGCCGTCGACCAGGATGATGCGCTTGTCGCCATGCTTCACCTCGGGGAGGAAGCGCTGGATCACCCAGGGCTCCCTGAAGGTGACCGAGAACATGTCGAACAGCGACCCGAAGTTCATGTCCTGCGGCATCACGCGGAAAACCGCGGCGCCGCCATGGCCGTGCAACGGTTTCATGACGACGGCGCCGTGCTGGTCGCGGAAGGCGTTGATCTCGTCGAGGTCGCGCGAGATCAGGGTCGGCGGCATCAGCTGCGGGAAATTCATCACGAACAGCTTTTCCGGCGCGTTGCGCACGCTGGCCGGATTGTTGACGACCAGGGTCTTCGGATGGATGCGCTCCAAAAAGTGCGTCGAGGTGATGTAGGCGAGATCGAACGGCGGGTCCTGCCGCAGCAGCACGACGTCGAAGCCGTTGAGCGGCTCCCGCTTCGGCTCGCCCAGCGTGAAGTGATCGCCGACCTCGTCGCGCACGGTGAGAGGCTGCACCGGCGCCACTAGCTCCTCGCCGCGCAGCGACAGCTTGTCGGGCGTGTAGTAGGAAATGCCGTGGCCGCGCTTCTGCGCCTCGAGCAGCAGCGCAAAGGTCGAATCGCCGCGGATGTTGATGCGCGCGATGGGATCCATCTGGACGGCGATCTTCAATTTCATAAGTGTGTCCCGCGAGGTCTGAGGGTAACTTTAAGGGCTTGCGTCGAATGCCGCTAACAGATGGCGCGGCAGGCTCTTCGGCGCAATCAGCACGGCGTCGAATCTGAGGTCAAATTCGGCATGTTCGGGATGCGCCATCAGCCAGGCCTGCGCGGCGTTGACGATGCGCTGCTGCTGGCGCGGCGTCACCGCATAGGCGGCGTCGTCGAGGCTGGCACGGGCCTTGACCTCGACGAAGGCGACGAGATTGCGCCGGCGCGCAACGAGGTCGATCTCGCCATAGGGCGTGCGGAAGCGTCTCGCCAGGATGCGATAGCCCTTGGCGATCAGAAGGGCCGCCGCGCGGCTCTCGGCCGAGATGCCGGTGCGGAACGCGGCGACGCGTTCGGGCGAGGCGCTGTCAGTCTTCGCCATCGCCGTCCCCGATGGTCTTCGCGAGCTCGAGGGCGCGCGCGTAAACCTCGCGGCGCGGCCGGCCCGACAGTTCGACCGCGTGGGCCACCGCATCCTTGACGCTGCCGCGGCCAAGCTGCGCGCGCAGGAGATCGTCGAGCGCATCCTGGCCCATCACCCCGGCATCGTCGGCCGGAGGTCCAATCACGAGCACGAACTCGCCGCGCGTCTCCAGCGCGTCCGCGTTGGCCGCAAGCTCGGCCACCGGCGCGCGCTTGACCTCCTCGTGCAACTTGGTCAGCTCGCGACAGATCGCCGCATCGCGCCCAGCCATGATCGCGGCGAGATCGCGCAGCGTGTCCTGCACGCGATTGCCCGATTCGAACATCACGAGCGTCGCATCGATCCGGGCGAGCTCGGTAAGCCGCGCGTGGCGCGCGTGCTCCTTCGCCGGCAAAAATCCCTCGAAGAAGAACCGATCGGTCGGCAGCGCCGCAACCGATAGCGCCGTCAGCACCGACGACGGCCCGGGCACCGCGACGACGGCATGCCCGGCGGCGCAGACGTCGCGCACCAGCTTGAAGCCGGGATCGGAGATCAGCGGCGTGCCGGCGTCCGAGACCAGTGCGATGGCAGCACCTTGCGCCAATCGCTCGAGGATCTTGGGCCGGGCCTGGGCCGCGTTGTGCTCATGGTAGAGCGCCAGTTCGACGGTGATTGCATAACGCTCGGTCAGCCGGCGCGTGATCCTGGTGTCCTCGCAGGCGATGACGTCGACGCCCGCCAGCGTTTCCAGCGCGCGCAGGGTGATGTCGCCGAGGTTGCCGATCGGGGTCGCCACCAGATGGAGCCCGGGCGCGGCCTTTGGCGCCGCCAGCTGCTGGCCGGCGATCGAAAAGGTCCTGGCCGCTGTGCCTGTCGTGGCATCGGAATGGTGGAGGGAACTGGCTTTTGCGCGCATAATGCCAATCTAGAGGGATGGCAGCACTTGCGCCACATCCGGAAACCGCGATGACGGTAGGCGGTTGCCGAGGGAAACGGGAGCCGCGGCAACGGCGCCGCGAGGCCATAATCCTTTTGTTTTAGTTAACTATTCGCCGACAATATGCCTGAATCCACCCGCCTCATCAGAGCTGGATGGAGTCCTGGCCGATCCTGGTCGGTCAAGAGAAGAGAGACGATGGCAGGCCCGCATCACCGCATGTCCCCGCCGTCGGGCACGACCCGGCGAACCGCGCTTGGTCTGCTCGTTGGCGCGCCGTTGCTGAGCGCCTGTTCCGGCGTCCAGCAGAGCCTGAGCCAGTTTTCCAGCCCGTTCGGCGGCAACCAGGAAGCCGGTCCGGCCGGCCCGCCGCAACAGCCGCAGGCGGTCGGCACCGGGCAGGTCAAGATCGGGCTGATCCTGCCGCTGTCGGCTTCCGGCAATGCCGGGCTCGCCGCGCAATCGATGCGGAACGCCGCCGAAATGGCGCTCGCGGAATTTCAGAACCCGAACATCCAGCTCCTGATCAAGGATGATGGCGGCAGCCCGCAGGGCGCGGCGCAAGGCACCCAGCAGGCGCTGTCCGAAGGCGCCGAGATCATTCTGGGACCGCTGTTCGCAGGCTCGGTGCCGCCCACCGCGCAGCTGACACGGCCGCGCGGAACGTCGGTGATCGCATTCTCCACCGATTCGAGCGTCGCGGGGCACGGCGTCTATCTGCTGAGTTTCCTGCCGGAGTCCGACATCAATCGGATCGTCGACTACTCCGCCGGGATCGGAAAGCGCTCGTTCGCCGCGATGGTTCCGGACAACGCCTATGGCAACGTGGTCGAGGCCGCGTTCAAGCAGGCGGTCGGCCGCAAGAACGGCCGCGTCGTCGCATTCGAGAAATATGGCGCCGATCGCGCGACGCCGGCGCGGACCGTGGCCCAGGCGCTGGGCCAGGCCGATGCGCTGCTGCTCGCCGACGACGGCGATTCGGTGGTCGCGACCGCTGACGCGCTGACCGCAGCGGGTGCCAATCTGCGCAACATCCAGCTGCTCGGCACCGGGCTGTGGGACAATCCGCGGGTGTTCGCGAGCCCGGTCCTGCAGGGCGGCCTCTACGCCGCGCCCGATCCGTCCGGTTTCCGCAGCTTCGCCGGCCGCTATCGCGCCAAATACGGCGGCGAGCCGGTGCGCACCGCAACGCTTGCCTATGACGCCGTCGCGCTGATGGCGGCGTTGGCGCGTACCCAGGGTGCGCAGCGTTTTGCACCGGAGACGCTGACCAATCCATCCGGCTTTGCCGGGATCGACGGTCTGTTCCGTTTCCGCTCCGACGGCACCAATGAACGCGGCCTTGCCGTCATGAAGGTGGCGTCCGGCGGCGGCACGCCGGTCGCCGGCTCGCCGAAGAGCTTTGGCGCTTGATTTTCGTCAGGCGGTCAAGCTGCCTTGTCGAGCGCCGGAACCCGCCAGCTACTTTGCATGGGGTTGTTTTCGATATTTTGGCAGCGCCTGGAGCGTTTTCGAGCGAGGTGGATACCGGTTCGCGTGAAGAAAACGCGTCAAAACAACAATCTAGAGCGCCGTTCCGATTCAATCCGAACGGGATAGGCCCTACGGGATAGGCCCTAGGCCGCGAGATCCGCGACGACGGCATCGAGCACCGGAAATCCCGACTTCGTCACGCGCAGCCGTCCGTCGGCATCGACGGCGATCGCGCCTTCCTCGCGCAGCATCGCGATCCGGTGCGGATCGAGCTTTCGGCCGGAGAGCTTGGCATAGCGCTGGGGATCGATGCCCTCGGCGAGCCGCAGCCCCATCAAGAGGAATTCGTCGGCGCGTTCTTCGCTGTTGAGGCTGTCATCGGTGACGACGCCATGACCGCGCTCCTCGACGTTCAACAGCCAGGCCTCGGGGCGCCGCTCGGTCGCGGTCGCGTGCCTGACGCCGTCGATGTCGAGCCTTCCATGCGCGCCGGGGCCGATGCCGGCATATTGCTCGCCGCGCCAATAGACCAGGTTGTGCTTGCACTCGGCGCCGGTGCGGGCGTGGTTGGAGATCTCGTAGGCCGGCAATCCCTCGCGGGCGCAGACCTCCTGCGTCACGTCGTAGAGCGCGCGCGCGGTCGCTTCGTCCGGGGTCTGCAATTTGCCGGCGGCATGCAGCCCGAAGAACGGCGTGCCTTCCTCGATCGTGAGCTGATAGAGCGACAGATGCTCGGCCGCTTCCGAGATCGCTTGCTTCAATTCATCCGCCCACATCTGCGGCGTCTGGTCGGGCCGCGCGTAGATCAGATCGAACGAGTAACGGTCGAACGCGGAGCGCGCGATCGCAACCGCGTCGAGCGCCTCGCGCGCGGTATGCAGGCGGCCCAATGCCTTCAGCGAAGCATCGTCCAGTGCCTGCACGCCGAGCGAGACGCGGTTGACGCCAGCGGCGCGATAGCCGCGAAAGCGCGTCGCCTCGACGCTGGTCGGATTGGCCTCGAGCGTCACCTCGACGTCGCGCGAGACCTGCCAGTGCTTGCCGATCGCATCGAGCACGGCGCCGACGGTCTGCGGCTGCATCAGCGAGGGCGTGCCGCCGCCGAGAAAGATCGAGGTGACCTCGCGGCCCGGCACCCGCGCGGCCGTGGTCTCGATCTCGCGGGCGAACGCGCGCACGAAGCGCGCCTCGTCGACCGGCGCGTGCCGGACGTGGCTGTTGAAATCGCAATACGGGCATTTGGACAGGCAGAACGGCCAGTGCACGTAGACGCCGAAAGCTTCTCGTTCAGCGTGGCTCAAGGCAGATCTCCGTGAGCTTCACGAAGGCGCGGGCGCGATGCGACAGGCCGAGTCCGAGCGGCGGCAGGCCGTGCTTCTCGATGCTGCTCATCTCGCCAAAGGTCCGCGTGTACCCGTCGGGCAGGAAAGCCGGATCATAGCCGAATCCGGCGGTGCCGCGCGGCGGCCAGACCAGGGTTCCATCGGCGCGGGCCTCGACCTCCTCGAGGTGATCGTCGGGCCAGGCCACGCACAGCGCGGAGACGAAGTGCGCCCTGCGCTGGTCCGGCGCGATGGCGCCGCGCTCCTGCAGCAGGCGCTCGATCCGCGTCATCGCCGCCATGAAGTCCTTGCCCTCGCCGGCCCAGCGCGCCGAGTAGATCCCGGGCGCGCCGTCGAGCGCGTCGACCACGAGGCCGGAATCGTCGGCGAAGGCCGGCAGTCGGGAGGCCTTCGCGGCCGCGATCGCCTTGATCGCCGCATTGGCGCGAAAGCTGTCGCCGGTCTCCTCGGGCTCGGCGAGACCGAGCTCGCCGGCCGACACCGCCTCCACGCCGTGCGGCGCCAGCAGTTCCCGCATCTCGGCAAGCTTGCCGGGATTATGGGTGGCGATGACGAGCCTTCCGGTGATTCGGCGGTGCATGACCAATCTGACTACGCCACCGCGATCTTTTGCAAGTCGACCAGACGCGCGACACCTTTGCGCGCCAGTGCCATCAGCGCCAGGAATTCACCTTCCGAGAACGGCGTCTTCTCGGCGGTGCCCTGCACCTCGATGATGCGGCCGTCGCCGGTCATGACGAAATTGGCGTCGGTGTCGGCCTCGGAGTCCTCGGCATAGTCGAGATCGAGCACCGGCGTGCCCTGGTAGATGCCGCAGGAGATCGCCGCCACGTTGTCGCGCAACACGTTGGTCTTCAGCATGTTGCGGGTCTTCATCCAGTTGATGCAGTCGGCCAGCGCCACCCAGGCACCGGTGATCGAGGCGGTGCGGGTGCCGCCATCGGCCTGGATGACGTCGCAATCGACCGTGATCTGGCGCTCGCCGAGCGCCTCGAGGTCGACGGCGGCGCGCAGCGAGCGGCCGATCAGGCGCTGGATCTCGACCGTGCGGCCGCCCTGCTTGCCGGCCGAGGCCTCGCGGCGGGTGCGTTCCAGAGTGGCGCGCGGCAGCATGCCGTATTCGGCGGTGACCCAGCCGCGGCCCTGGCCCTTCAGCCACGGCGGCAACCGCTCTTCCAGCGTGGCGGTCACCAGCACATGGGTGTCGCCGAACTTCACCATGCAGGAACCCTCGGCATATTTGACGACGCCGCGTTCCAGCGACACGGGACGCAGTTCATCGGGCGCACGGCGGCTTGGCCGCATTGGAAATCCTCCAGAAATCCGAGAAAATGAGTTGGCCGTGCTTGTAGGGGGGGGAAGGGGCAGCGGCAAGGGTTTTCGGCCCCGGTAACGTCCCGGTATCAAGGGGTTGAATGCATACTTGTCACCGGCCCGCCGGATCGACAAATTAGACAGCAATTGTGAGGGACTGGAGTGTGACTCATCACGATCCGATCGGCCTGATCGCGCCGCATGCCGGGCTTGCCCAGCTCAATGAGCGGTCGCGCGACATTTTTCGTCAAATCGTCGAAAGCTATCTCGCGACCGGCGAGCCGGTCGGCTCGCGCAATATTTCGCGGCTGATCGCATTACCGCTGTCGCCGGCCTCGGTCCGCAATGTGATGTCGGACCTCGAGCAGCTCGGCCTGATCTATGCGCCGCACACATCGGCGGGCCGGCTGCCGACCGAACTCGGCCTGCGTTTCTTCGTCGACGCCCTGATGCAGGTCGGCGACCTTACCGAGGCCGAGCGGCAATCGATCCAGACCCAGCTGGCGGCCGTCGATCGCGCGCAGTCGGTCGAGGCGGCGCTTGGCGAAGCGCTGACGCGGCTGTCGGGGCTGACCCGTGCCGCGGCTGTGGTGCTGACGCAGAAGTCGAATGCGCGGTTGAAGCACATTGAATTCGTGCGGCTGGAGCCGGAGAAGGCGCTGGTCGTGCTGGTCGGCGAAGACGGCCAGGTCGAAAACCGGGTGCTGGCGCTGCCGCCGGGCGTGCCGTCCTCGGCCCTGACCGAAGCGACCAATTTCCTCAATGCGCGGATCCGCGGCCGGACGCTGGCCGAAGCGCGGCTCGAGCTCGAGACGGCATTGACGCAAAACCGCGCCGAGCTCGATCAGCTCACGCAAAAGGTCGTCGCGGCCGGCATCGCGAGTTGGTCCGGCGGCGCGAACGAGGACCGCCAGCTGATCGTGCGTGGTCACGCCAATCTGCTCGAGGATCTGCATGCACTCGACGATCTCGAGCGCATCAAGTCGCTGTTCGACGATCTCGAGACCAAGCGCGGCGTGATCGATCTGCTCGGCCGTGCCGAGCGCGGCGAGGGGGTACGGATCTTCATCGGCTCGGAGAACAAGCTGTTCTCGCTGTCGGGTTCCTCCACCATCATCGCGCCCTACGGCGACGCCCAGGGCCGGATCGTCGGCGTGCTCGGCGTGATCGGACCGACGCGGCTGAACTATGCGCGGGTGATCCCGACCGTGGATTATGCCGCGCGCATCGTCAGCAAGATGCTGGGCGGCTGATCAGGGCGGATTTGGCCTGCATGTGACGGGTTTCGTTCACCCGGGCCGGAGAGCCCGCTGCCCGAAGGGGGTATGTTACGCTTGATTTTCGCCGCCCAAAGCACGATATCCCGGCAAGCAATCCCCAAGATTTGAACCGACGCGAGTTTTTCGAGAAGGCAAGCCATGACCGATCCGAACCGGGCCAATGACAACAGCGAGAATTCGGCACCGACGGGTGAACCCGTGGTCTCGAAGCCTTACATCATGCCCGACGATCCCGAGGTGGGATCGGCCGAGGCGCTGGCCAAGGAACTCGCCGAGGCGAAGGACCGCACGCTGCGCACGCTGGCCGAGATGGAGAACCTCCGTCAGCGCACCCGCCGCGAGGTTGCCGACGCCAAGACCTACGGCATCACCGGCTTCGCCCGCGACGTGCTCGATATCGCCGACAATCTGCAGCGCGCGCTCGACGCGGTGCCGGCCGAGACCAAGGAAGCCGCCGATCCCGGCCTGAAGGCGCTGATCGAAGGCGTCGAGCTGACCGAGCGTTCGCTGCTCAACGCGCTGGAGAAGAACGGCGTGAAGAAGTTCGATCCGATCGGCGAGAAGTTCGATCCGAACTTCCAGCAGGCGATGTTCGAGGTGCCGGACACCTCGGTGCCGTCGGGCACCGTGGTGCAGGTTGTGCAGGCCGGCTACATGATCGGCGACCGCATCCTGCGTCCGGCGCTGGTCGGCGTCTCCAAGGGCGGCGCCAAGGCGGCCCCGAGCGCCGATATCACGGTCTGATCGCTTCGACGCCGGCCCTGAAGCTGTGAGCTTGCTGCTGTCGTGTCACGGCAGCGGCTTCTCATGAGCCTTCGGCCAATAGGTGCCGAAGCTCCAGAGATTTCCTTCCGGGTCACGGCAGGCGAAATCACGGCTGCCGTAGTCGGTGTCATGCAGCTCCATTTCGATCTTGGCACCCGCCGCTCTGGCCTTCGCATGCAGGGCGTCGGGATCGTCGACGGCGATGTAGATTGAATCGGTGCGGCGGCCGGTGACATCGCCGACCAGCCTGCCATAGGCATCGTCGCGGCTCTGCCCCAGCATCAGCATCGAGGAACCGTAGGCAAGCTCGGCGTGGTGGATCACGCTGCTGTCGCGGTAGACCACGTGCTCGGTGAATCCGATCACCGTCTTGAGCCAGCCGATCATCGCCTCGGCGTCCTTGCAGCGCAGGGTCGGGTAGATGCGCGGGGGTTCGATGTCGTGCGTCATGTCACAGGCCTCCTTGGCTGATAGCGCCACTCTGCACGAGGCAATCCGGCTTCGGCTTGAAGGTTTGTTACCAGTCCTCGGAACGAACCAGCCGGCCACCGGTCAGCGCCTGGCGGCGCGCCCAGGCTGTTGGCGGTTCGCCAGCGAATTCGACGAATTCGCGGGCGAGGTGGGCCTGGTCGGCATAGCCGCTTTCCGCCGCGATCCCAGCCCAGCCGAGCCTGGATTCGCTTTGCGCAAGCCGGCTCGCCCGATGAAACCGCATCATGCGCGCCAGCGATTTGGGCGCGAGGCCGAGCTCGGATCGAAACCGGCCGACCAGATGCTTGCGGCTCCAGCCGATCTCGCCGGCCAGTGCCGTGATGCTGATGGCTCCGGCCGAACGCGCCAGTCTTCGATAGGCGAACGCGATTTCGGGAGACGGCGTGTGGCCAGCGCGGCGAAGCACGAACGCCTCGATCAGGTCGAAGCGGCGCTGCCAGCACGACATAGCGCCGAGCTGTAGGCGCAGATGACGGCCATCATGGCCGAGCACGTCCTCGAGTTCGATCATGCGTCCGGCCAACTCGGTCACGGCGCCGCCGAAGAAGCTGTAAGCCCCAAGCGGGGTGAAATCCACCTGCACGCAGGCGGCGTGGCCATCGGACTCGATGTAGATCGGTCCCGCATAGAGACCGGCAGCAAAGCTCTGCTGGCGGTCGCTCGCTTCAGGCTCGCGCCCGAGCGCGATCAGGAATGGGGAGCCGAAGCTGATGATCAGCGGCACGATCAGCGGTGCGGTCTGCCGCTGCGCGAACCGGCCGGTCGCGCTCTCGCGATAGCCGGTCATCGCAGCAATCAGTCCCGTGGTGCGCAGCGATGGTGCGCGCTGCACGAATTCGAATGCGACGGGTGGCGCAAACTCGGCCATACGAATCTCGCGCGAGGCCGCGACTTACCCGATATCCGACGATTGGATCCGCTTGACGCCGGCCTTGTCCATGTCGGTCCAGGCCTTGGCCAGCGACCCCTGGGTGTCGATGCCGCGACAGGCGTCCTCCACGACATAGGTTTCGAAGCCCGCCTTGCGCGCATCGAGCGCGGTCCATGCCACGCAGAAATCGGTGGCGAGCCCGGCCACGAAAACCCGCTCGACATTGCGCGCCTTCAGATAGGCGGCGAGCCCCGTGGTGGTCTTGCCGTCGGCTTCGGTGAAGGCGGAGTAGCTGTCGACGTCCTTGTGAAAGCCCTTGCGGATGATCAGCTCGGCCTGCGGGATGGCGAGATCCTTCGACAGCGAGGCGCCGTCGGTGCCCTGGACGCAGTGGTCGGGCCACAGCACCTGCTTGCCGTAGGCGAGGTCGATGGTCTCGAACGGCTTCTTGCCGGCATGGACCGAGGCAAACGAGATGTGTCCGGGCGTGTGCCAGTCCTGCGTCATCACCACATTGGCAAAGCTCTTGGCGATCTTGTTGATCACCGGCACCACCTGCTCACCGTCCTTCACCGCGAGGCTGCCGCCGGGCAGGAAGCAGTTCTGGACGTCGATCACGAGCAGCGCGGAGCCCTCGTCGGGCTTGATCGCAGCCGCCCAGAGCCTCCTGGGAACCAGGGTCGCAAGCGCCAACGTGCCGAGGCCTGCAACTATCTGTCGTCGATCCAGCATCGGGCCCCTCCTCGCTTTGATACCGCGCGAGGAGGCTAGTTCCGTTCGGCGAACGGCGAAAGTGGGATTTTTCCAACCGGCCTTGCGAAGGGCCCGATCAGCCGCGCGGCTGGATGCCGTCGCGGACTGCGCGGAAGCGTGGGAAGGCGGTCTCCCAATCGGTGCGCGGCGTGCTGCCGATGATCCGCAGCGATGTCTGCGCGCCGAACCGCAGCCACTGCACGATGGTCACCGGGGTGTTGTCCTTGCCGCTGACGGCGTCGATCCGGGTCTCGAAGCCGGGCTGGCCGTCGATCCGGATCGGTTCGGACATGGTGATCCGCCCGTCGCGCACGCCGGGGATCGTGGTGGCGATCTGCTGGGCAAAGCGGCCGCGATCATCGGGCGTCGCCGGCGCCGAAGCGATGACGCCGAGCAGCATGAAGGGCTTGCTCTCCAGGCCCTTGTCGTCGCCATCGGCCATCAGCAGCGCCGCACCCGGCGCCAGCATGCGGATATTCTTGAAACTGCTGAGCTCGGTAACCTTGAACGGCATCATGGCGAGCTGCTCGTCGACCGGCACCTCCTTGCGGATTTCGGCGGAGGCGAACATCTGCCGGACGGCGTCGTCGGTGTAGATCTTGCCCGCGTTCTCCGGCACCTGCACGGCGACATAGCCGGAGAAGGTCGGCCCAGGCAGGATCATGGAATAGCGCCGCACATTGCTGGCGCCGACGCGGGCGCTCTCCACGGTGTAGTAGGCGAGGCCGGCCGGCGTCTCGAGGCTCTCGGGCTTGATGTTTCCGGTGCCGGCCGGGTTGGCCTTGAAGGCAGTCACGACCTCGTTGTAGGCGTCCGCAGGCAGGTCGGCGATCAGGACCTTGACGCCCTGGTCCTCTGTCTCGAAGCCGATGAAGGATTTGGCGCGGACGAGGCCCACCAGCGGTTTCATCCCGACATGCGCGCCCGGCGGAAACACTACGTCGGCGGCAAAGCCACGACAGGTGGCAGCAATCAGCAAGGCAACCGCAACGAGAACTCGAAAAGGCGTCATGGGGGATCTACCGGTTTTGCTTGGTGGCCGCGCAACGGGGCCGGTGCAGGGCTGGATGGCCTCTTCAGTCGGACCGCTTTTAGCGGTTTTGATGGCCCTGCAACAGGCCGCCAAATCTCCGCTCCAGGCCAGCCGGTTCAATTCCATGGGCTTTTCGCCTTGATTGGCAGGCACTTTCCAGTTTCCCGAGGTTTCCAGGAACGACCGCCTGCGGCCGCCAGCGGCCAAACAGCGCGCCCTCGACCCGTGCGCCGCTCTCGCATACGACGTTTGTGAGCGTTCACTCAACAGCGCTGGCGTCACGCGGCGAATGTCGCGGTCGACCGCGGGCGGCATTCTTGCCGATTTGTTAACTTGGTCCGGGCTTGAACCGGTGCCGCGGCCGGGCTGACACAATCTTTCAAACGTCAGTCTTTTCAGGCCTCAACGTTGCGTCCAGTCCTTGCGGGCAGGACCCTCTCTCCTATATCAGGCTCACCGTCGCAATATCGCGAGTATGTGAACGTCTGGGGGTTCGGTACGGAGCGCCGTCAGGGCCCAACCAACCTGCCGTAGCAAAGAGGATATGAAAACCATGGGTAAGGTCATTGGGATCGACCTCGGCACCACGAATTCGTGCGTCGCCGTGATGGATGGCAAGAACGCCAAGGTGATCGAGAATGCCGAGGGCATGCGAACGACGCCGTCGATCGTTGCTTTCACCGACGATGGCGAGCGCCTTGTCGGACAGCCGGCGAAGCGCCAGGCGGTGACCAATCCCGAGCGTACGTTCTTTGCGGTGAAGCGCCTCATTGGCCGCCGCTATGACGACCCGATGGTCGAGAAGGACAAGAAGCTCGTTCCCTACAAGATCGTCAAAGCATCGAACGGCGATGCCTGGGTCGAAGCCGACGGCAAGACCTATTCGCCCTCGCAGGTCTCGGCCTTCATTCTGCAGAAGATGAAGGAGACCGCTGAGGCGCATCTCGGCCAGAAGGTCGATCAGGCCGTCATCACGGTTCCTGCTTATTTCAACGACGCGCAGCGTCAGGCGACCAAGGACGCCGGCAAGATCGCCGGCCTCGAAGTGCTGCGCATCATCAACGAGCCGACGGCTGCCGCGCTCGCCTACGGCCTCGACAAGACGAAGGCCGGCACGATCGCCGTGTACGACCTCGGCGGCGGCACCTTCGACGTCTCGATCCTCGAGATCGGCGACGGCGTGTTCGAGGTGAAGTCGACCAACGGCGACACCTTCCTCGGTGGTGAAGACTTCGACATGCGCCTGGTCGGCTATCTCGCCGACGAGTTCCAGAAGGAGCAGGGCATCAACCTGCGCAACGACAAGCTCGCTTTGCAGCGCCTGAAGGAAGCCGCCGAGAAGGCCAAGATCGAGCTGTCGTCGACCACGCAGACCGAAATCAATCTGCCGTTCATCACGGCCGACCAGACCGGTCCGAAGCATCTGACGATGAAGCTGACCCGCGCCAAGTTCGAGGCGCTGGTGGCCGACCTCGTCGAGAAGACCATCGAGCCGTGCCGCAAGGCGCTGAAGGATGCCGGCCTGACCGCCGGTGAGGTCGGCGAAGTGGTGCTGGTCGGCGGCATGACCCGCATGCCGAAGATCCAGGAAGTGGTGAAGCAGTTCTTCGGCAAGGAGCCGCACAAGGGCGTCAATCCCGACGAGGTCGTCGCGATCGGCGCTGCGATCCAGGCCGGCGTGCTGCAGGGCGACGTCAAGGACGTGCTGCTGCTCGACGTGACCCCGCTGTCGCTGGGCATCGAGACGCTGGGCGGCGTGTTCACCCGCATCATCGACCGCAACACCACGATCCCGACCAAGAAGAGCCAGGTGTTCTCGACGGCCGAAGACAATCAGGGCGCCGTCACCATCCGCGTCTTCCAGGGCGAGCGTGAAATGGCGGCCGACAACAAGATGCTCGGCCAGTTCGATCTGATGGGTATTCCGCCGGCTCCGCGCGGCATGCCGCAGATCGAGGTGACCTTCGACATCGACGCCAACGGCATCGTCAACGTCTCGGCCAAGGACAAGGCGACCGGCAAGGAACAGCAGATCCGGATCCAGGCATCCGGCGGTCTGTCCGAGGCCGACATCGACAAGATGGTCAAGGACGCCGAGGCCAATGCGGCCGAGGACAAGAAGCGCCGCGAGGCGGTCGACGCCAAGAACCATGCCGATGGCCTGGTTCATTCGACCGAGAAGGCTTTGGCCGAGCACGGTTCGAAGATCCCGGAGACGGACCGTCGCGCAATCGAGGACGCCGTCAGCGACCTCAAGGAAGCGCTGAAGGGCGACGACGCCGAGGCGATCAAGGCCAAGACCAACACGTTGGCGCAGGCTTCGATGAAGCTCGGCGAGGCCATGTACAAGCAGCAGGCCGAGGCCGATGCGGCCAAGGACGCTGCAAAGGATGACGTCGTCGACGCGGAATTCACCGAGGTCGACGACGACAAGAACAACAAGAAGTCTGCCTAAGCGGGCTGGCGATCATGGCCCTCACACCAAAGAGCACGCGACGCGTCTCGGAGGAGTGGGGGTCATTTTTCTTTAAGGCGATCGCTGCATCTTCCAGACAGGCGCAATCGTTTGCGCAATCCTTGGCGATCGCGACGAACTTCGGACGGAATTGAAGGATGTCCACCAAGCGCTGCTATTACGAGACCCTCGAGGTCGATCGGAACGCGGACGAGACCAAGCTGAAATCAGCTTTCCGCAAACTGGCAATGAAATGGCATCCGGACAAGAATCCGGGCGACGCCACCAGCGAGGTCCGGTTCAAGGAAATCAACGAGGCCTATGAGGTGCTGAAGGACGGCGACAAGCGCGCCGCCTATGACCGCTTCGGCCATGCGGCTTTCGAGCAGGGCATGGGCGGCGGCGGTCCCGGCTTCGGCGCCGGCTTCGCCTCCTCCTTCTCCGACATCTTCGAGGATCTGTTCGGCATGGCCGGGCAGCGCCGCGGCGGCGGCGGCCGCGAACGCGGCGCCGACCTGCGCTACAACATGGAGATCACGCTCGAGGAGGCCTTCCAGGGCAAGACCGCGCAGATCGAGATCCCGGTTTCGGTGACCTGCGAATCCTGCTCCGGCACCGGCGCCAAGGCCGGCAGCAAGCCGAAGACCTGCTCGCATTGCGGCGGCGCCGGCCGTATCCGGCAGGCCCAGGGCTTCTTCACGCTGGAGCGGACCTGCCCCGGCTGTCAGGGCCGCGGCCAGATGATCGAGGACGCCTGCGCCTCCTGTGCCGGTTCCGGCCGGGTGACGCGCGAGCGCACGCTGTCGGTCAACATTCCTCCGGGGGTCGAGGACGGCACCCGTATTCGTCTCGCCGGCGAAGGCGAGGCCGGTGTCCGCGGCGGGCCGCCCGGCGACCTCTACATCTTCCTGTCGCTGACCACGCACCAGTTCTTCCAGCGCGACGGCGCCGACCTGCACTGCCGCGTGCCGATCTCGATGGTGACCGCAGCCCTTGGCGGCGAGTTCGAGGTGCCGACCATCGACAAGAGCAAGACCAAGGTGAAGGTGCCGGCCGGGACCCAGTCCAGCCGCCGATTCCGCATCGCATCAAAGGGTATGCCGGTGCTCCGCTCGCGCCAGACCGGCGACATGTATGTCCAGGTTGTGGTCGAAACGCCGCAGAATCTGACCAAGAAGCAGCAAGAATTGCTGATGGAGTTCGAAAAACTGTCGTCCGGCGCAACGCAACCGGAGGCAGCGGGTTTCTTCTCTAAGGTCAAGGACTTCTTCGGAAGCCGCTCTGTCTAGCCGCAGTCGTTATGCTTGACCGTAACGACTTCGATCTATACGTGTTTATGACTGTTTTCTGACAACCGCTCGATTGTGCGCGGTCCCGCCTGGTAGCGACATGCCTCTGCAATCGTCCGTGCGTGCGTCGAAGAAGCCCCTCCGTCTCGACGACGAGGTTCGTTTTCTCCGTTCATGGATCGAGAAGCCGCTGCATATGGGCGCGGTGATGCCGTCCGGGCGGCTGCTCGCACGCACCATGGCGCAATATGTCGATCCCGAAGCCGAAGGACCGGTTGTCGAACTCGGACCCGGCACCGGTGCGATCACCAATGCGCTGATCGAGCATGGCGTCGATCAAAAGCGTCTCGTCCTGGTTGAGTACAATCCCGGCTTCTGTGCGCTGCTGCGCGAACGCTATCCGCAGGCCAAGGTGGTCCAGGGCGACGCCTACAGGCTTCGCGATACGCTGTGGGACGTCATGAAGTCTCCGGCCTCGGCCGTGGTCTCCGGCCTGCCGCTGGTCACCAAGCCGATGCTGACCCGCCTGAAGCTGGTCCGCGACGCCTTCCTGGCCCTCGCGCCCGGTGCGCCGTTCGTGCAGTTCACCTATTCGGTGGCGCCCCCGATTCCGAAGTCGCTGCCCGGCGTGTCCACAGAGGCGTCCGAGCGGATCTGGATGAACCTTCCGCCCGCGCGGGTCTGGGTGTATCGCAAGGGCTGACGCGGATTCCGCAAAAGCGGGTACCGGTTTTGCGCATGGAATACGCGCAGAACATTAGCTAAGAGCATTTTCAGAGAAAATGCTCGCCCAGCGTTATCTCGCCGGGCGCGTGCCCTAACCGCGATTTCGAAATGTCCGCGCTGAAAATCCTCGTGATCCCCGGATCGCTTCGATCAGGCTCGCTCAACGCGAAGCTGGCTGCCGTGCTGGCGCAGGAGCTCGCGCAGTCAGGGGCCGACGTCACCCGTATCTCGCTCAGCGATTTTCCGCTGCCGATCTATGACGGCGATTTGCAGGCCAAATCGGGCGTGCCGCAGCACGCCATCAATCTGAAGCGGATGATCGGCGCCCATCATGGCGTGCTGATCGTGACGCCGGAATATAATTCCTCGGTGCCGGCGCTGGTGAAGAACACGATCGACTGGGTGAGCCGCGTGCAGGATCCGCACGAGACCCGTGGCCAGGTGTTCCATGGCCGCGCTTTCGCGCTAGCTGCGGCATCCGGCAACCGGCTCGGCGGCACGCGCGCGCTGGCGGCGCTGCGCCTGATCCTGACGGCGTGCCATGCCGCCGTGATCCCGAACCAGCTCGCGCTGTCATTCGCCGAGCAGGCCTATGACGACATGGATCGTCTGAAGCACCCGGCCGACATCGATACGATGCGGGCGCTGGTGCGGCAGCTGATCGACCATTCCCAACGCATGATGTGAGGTGACATGCAGCCAGCCAAGATCGCTCCAAGAGACCGGTTGATTGTGGCGCTCGATTTGCCGTCGGTCGCCAGCGCCGAGGCGATGATCGACAGGCTTGGCGACAGCGTCACCTTCTACAAGATCGGCTATCAGCTCGGTTACGCGGGCGGCCTCGCGCTGGCGAAGCAGCTTGCGGGCAGCGGCAAGAAGGTCTTCCTCGATCTCAAGCTGCACGACATCGGCAACACGGTGGCGCGCGGGGTCGAAAGCGTCGCCGCTCTCGGCGCGACCTTTCTCACCGTGCATGCCTATCCGCAGACCATGAAGGCGGCGGTCGAGGCGCGTACCGGCTCCGGCCTGAAGATCCTCGCGGTGACGGTGCTGACCTCCTACGACGACAGCGACCTGCACGCGGCGGGCTATCGCCTCAACGTTTCCGATCTCGTCGAGGCGCGCGCCAGGCAGGCGCAGGCGCTCGGTGTCGACGGTCTCGTCAGCTCACCCGAGGAGGCCGCCGCCCTGCGCAAGATCGTGGGTGATCGGATGAACCTGGTGACACCTGGCATCCGCCCCGCGGGCTCGGCGACCGGCGACCAGAAGCGCATCATGACGCCGGCCCGCGCCATTGCCGCCGGCGCCGACTATCTGGTGGTCGGACGTCCGGTGATGGAAGCCGCCGATCCGAAAGCCGCGGCCGAAGCCATTCACACTGAGATCGCCCAGGCGCTCGCCTGAACCAACAACAAGGGAGAACAGAGATGGCGAAGGGATACTGGATTGGACGCGTCGACGTTCACAATGAGGAGGGCTACAAGCCCTACATGGCCGCCAACCCGGCGATCTTCCAGAAATTCGGCGGCAAGTTCATTGTTCGCGGTGGCAAGTTCACCGGCGTGGAGGGCCAGAGCCGCTCGCGCAACGTCGTGATCGAATTCCCCGATTACGCGACCGCGCTGGCCTGCTACAACTCGCCGGAATACCAGGCCAATATCAAGGTGCGGCAGCCGCACTCGATCGCCGACCTGATTATCATCGAGGGGCACGACAGCCCGTAGCCCGGACGCCAGCCCGCCGGTTCGGCCGCTCGGAACAAGCCTCCGATGGCCGTCGTTTAGGCATGTTGTGGTGCCGGAAAACCGGTTTCCACTTTGCCGGATCATGCTTTATACGGCGGTGAGAGGTGAGCCATGGCTGACATGCGTCTGATTGTTGCGGGAGCCGGCGGCCGGATGGGCCGCACGCTGACGCGGGTGATTTCCGAAACCCCGGGGGCGGTGCTGGTCGGCGCGCTGGAAGCGCCGGGCTCGGAACTGCTCGGCAAGGACGCCGGTGTGCTCGCCGGCCTTCCCGCCAATGACGTCAAGCTGTCGGCCGATCTGTGGTCGATGTCGGCGGCGGCCGACGGCATCCTGGATTTCACGGTGCCGGCCGCGACCATCGCCAATGTCGCTATCGCGGCCGAGCGCGGCCTAGTTCACGTCATCGGCACCACCGGCCTGTCGCAGTCAGACGATGCGGTGATCCGCAGCGTCACCAACCGCGCCATCGTGGTGAAGTCGGGCAATATGAGCCTCGGCGTCAATCTGCTCGCCGCGCTGGTCAAGCGCGTCGCGCAATCACTCGACGAGAGCTTCGATATCGAAATTCTCGAGATGCACCACAAGTCCAAGATCGACGCGCCGTCCGGCACTGCGCTGATGCTCGGCGAAGCTGCCGCTGCCGGACGCAAGATCGCGCTGGAGCAGCATTCGGCGCGCGGCCGCGATGGCCTGACCGGCGCGCGGCGTCCCGGCGATATCGGCTTTGCCTCGTTACGCGGCGGCACCGCGGCCGGCGATCACAGCGTGATCTTTGCCGGTCCTTCGGAGCGCATCACGCTGTCGCATCATGCCGAGGATCGCGCGCTGTTCGCGCAGGGCGCGCTGAAGGCGGCGCTGTGGGCGCATGGCAAGAAGCCCGGCATGTATTCGATGACCGACGTTCTCGGGTTGAGCGACTGAGATCGCGCGACGAAATAAAATCCAGCCAAGCGAAAACGGAATCTGAAATGAGTGATCGTCTTCTTGTGCTCGTTCGTCATGGTCAGAGCGAATGGAATCTGAAGAACCTGTTCACCGGGTGGAAGGATCCCGATCTCACCGAGCAGGGCATCGCCGAAGCCAAGGACGCCGGCCGCAAGCTGAAGGCGCAGGGCCTGTCGTTCGACGTCGCCTTTACATCAGACCTGACGCGCGCGCAGCACACGCTGAAGCTGATGCTGGAGCAGATCGGCCAGACCGGATTGCCGACCACGAAGAATCTGGCGCTCAATGAGCGCGACTACGGCGATCTCTCGGGCCTCAACAAGGACGATGCCCGCAAGAAGTGGGGCGAGGACCAGGTCCTGGTCTGGCGCCGCTCCTACGACGTCCCGCCGCCCGGCGGCGAGAGCCTGAAGGACACGCTGGCGCGCACGCTGCCCTATTACGTGCAGGAGATCCTGCCCGGCGTGCTGCGCGGCCAGCGCACGCTGATCGCCGCCCACGGCAATTCGCTGCGCGCGCTGATCATGGTGCTGGAGAAGCTTACGCCGGAGCAGATCCTCAAGCGCGAGCTCGCGACCGGTGCGCCGGTGGTCTATCGGCTCAACGCCGATTCCACCGTTGCGTCCAAGGTCGATTTGGCGGCTTAAGCGCAGCAGGACGGGATCTCGATCCGTCATCCTGAGGCGCGAGCGGAGCGAGCCTCGAAGGATGCACGGCCACCAGCGGGGGCCGTCGACCCTTCGAGACGCGCTTCGCGCTCCTCAGGGTGACGGTGAGAGACCGGTTTTGCTTAGTGCAATCCGACCTGGCCGGCTTCCCAGCCCAGCATCGCCTGCTTGCGGGTGATGCCCCAGTGATAGCCGGTCAGCGCGCCGCTCTTGCCGAGTGCGCGATGGCAGGGCACCACGAACGACACCGGATTGCGGCCGACCGCGGCGCCGACGGCGCGCGAGGCCTTCGGGTTACTGATCTTGCTGGCGATGTCGGAATAGCTCACCGCGCGGCCCATCGGGACCTTGAGCAGCGTTTCCCACACCCTCACCTCGAAGTCGGTGCCGATCAAGACGACGCGCAGCGGCTGGTCCGCGCGCCACAACCGCGTATCGAACACGCGCTGCGCCAATGCGGTGGTGCCATCGGTGTCCTCGACAAAGGTGGCGTTCGGCCAGCGGCGCTTCATGTCGGCAAACGCGGTCTGCTCGTCGCCGGGGTCGGCGAAGGCAAGCCCCGCGAGCCCGCGGTCCGTTGCGATCACGATCGCGGTGCCGAACGGCGAGGGGTGGAAGCCGAAGCGCAGCGTCATGCCGCCGCCGCCGGTCTTCCATTCGCCGGGCGACATCGCCTCGTGCGTGACGAACAGATCGTGCAGCCGTCCCGGTCCCGAGAGACCTGAGTCGAGTGCGGCGTCGAGCACGCTGGCGGAATCGCGCAGCAGGTTCTTGGCGTGGTCGAGGGTCAGCGCCTGCATGAAGGCCTTCGGCGTCAACCCGGCCCAGCGGCGGAACAGATGGTGCAGTTCATCCGGCGTCACGGCGGCGGCATCGGCCATCGCTTCGATGGTCGGCTGCGCGCGCCAGTGCTCCGAGATGAACGCGATGGCGCGCCGCACCGAATCGTAGTCGCGCAGCGCGGCGCTCTGGTGGAAGCCCGGCTTGGCCAGGCGCTGGTCATGGATGGCGAGTGTCATCATGCTGTCTGATTTAGGAGCCATGGCGCGTCCAAACCACCCGATTTCCGACAAGCATGTCTAAACGATGGGATTGTAGGTCGGGCCCCGTTTCGCGGTGTTCAGGGCCGCAGTCAGGGCTTTGGAAAAGCTGGCCTTTTCGTCCGGGCCGAGGAAGCTGCCGACGCTGACCCGGCGGCCCCGGGACACCAGGTAAAGCCGCTCGATGCCGAACTCCTCGTGCGAGATCTGCTCGAACCGCACCCAGAGCGGGTTGAGCACCCATTCGGCCACATGGCCGCGGTGACTGATCCGGCGCACCCGCAGTTCCGACGGCGTGACGGTGATCTCCTCGCTCGCTTTGGCGGTGCGGAAATTGACCTTGAATGCCCAGTAGATCACCAGCACGTCGAGGCCGAAGAAGCCGAAGATCGGCCAGGCGCCGAGCCACCAGAACACTGCGCCCGCGATGAAGCTGACCACGGTGACGAACGACATCAGCACGATGAAGCCGGTGCGGTTCAGCGAGCGGTGCGGCGTCAGCAGCGCCGAGAACAGTTTCGGCTCCGCCTCGGGCACATCGACGTCGAGGTCATTGGCCCTGGGGTCTTCGCCCGGATCAAAGTCGTTGCCTGCGGTCATGACGTGTCAGTATATCCCGTTCATGGCCAAAATCATCCGCTCTCAACGCGCCAGCAGCTCAAGCGTTCGGTCCGCGCCGAAGAAGAAAGCCGCGAAGGCGGCAACACCGCAGCCCAAACGCGCGGCAAAGAAGCCGGCCACCAAGGCCGCCAAGAAGGCCGCAAAGCCAAAACCATGGACGGCGGCGGAGGTCTACGAGGCCTTCGACCGGTTCCGCAAAGCCAATCCCGAGCCGAAGGGCGAGCTCGAGCATCTCAACCCCTACACGCTGCTGGTTGCGGTGGTGCTGTCGGCACAGGCAACCGATGCCGGCGTCAACAAGGCGACGCGGGCGCTGTTTGCGGTCGCCGACACGCCGGAGAAAATGCTTGAGCTCGGCGAAGACAAGGTGCGCGACTACATCAAGACCATCGGACTCTATCGCAACAAGGCCAGGAATGTCATCGCGCTGTCGGAGAAGCTGATCGCCGAATTCGGCGGTGAGGTGCCGCGCACCCGCGCCGAAATCGAATCATTGCCCGGCGCCGGCCGCAAGACCGCGAATGTCGTGCTCAACATGGCGTTCGGCGAACGCACCATGGCGGTCGACACCCATGTGTTTCGCGTCGGCAACCGCACCGGTCTCGCGCCCGGCAAGACGCCGCTCGAGGTCGAGCTGGGACTGGAGAAGGTGATCCCGACCGAGTTCATGCTGCACGCCCATCACTGGCTGATCCTGCATGGCCGCTATACTTGCCTCGCGCGCGGTCCTCGTTGCGACGTATGTCTGATCAATGACCTTTGCCGGTGGCCGGAGAAAACCGTCTGAGCCATGATCGTCATGTGCTACCAGAGCGTTTTCGAGCGAAGTGGATGCCGGTTCGCGTGAAGAAAACGCGTCAAGAAACGAATCTGGAGCCCCGTTCCGATTCAATTGGAACGGAAAAGGCTGTACGCGCGCCCGGCGTTCGGTGCGTGTGATTGAGGGGAGTGTGGCGGTGGCAGAGCAGGTTCAGGACGGTCCTTCACAAGTCAGCCAGACCGCGCCCGCACCAGTGACAACACCAGCCAAGCCGCAGCCTGCGGCGAGCGGCTTCTGGGGCCGTTTCGCCATCCCGCTGTTTGCGGTGCTGGCTGCGCTTGTGTTCGTCGTGGTGGCGACCACGCGTTGGGATACCTGGGTCGGCAGCGCCACGATCCAGACCACCAATGATGCCTATGTGCGCGCCGAGTTGACCCAGCTCAGCAGCCGCGTGTCCGGCGAAGTGCTCACGGTCGCCGTCTCCGATTTCCAGCGCGTCAAGGCCGGCGATCTCCTGGTGCAGATCGATCCTGCCGATTACCAGGCGCAGGTCGCGCAGGCCGAGGCGGGCGTGGTCGGTGCGCAGGCCGCGCTCGATAACCTCAACAACCAGGTCGAGCTGCAATATGCGACCATCGCGCAGGCCGAGGCCTCGCGGTTGTCTGCGGAGGCGCAGCAGACCCTGGCGCGTCAGGAGCAAGAGCGTCAGCAATCGCTGTCGCAAACCGACGCCGGCACGCGGCAGCGGCTTGAGCAGGCCACCGCATCTTACGCCAAGGCTGAGGCGGATGTGCAGGCAAGCCGTGCGGTGATCGCGGCGCAGCGCCATCAACTCGAGGTCCTGCAAGGCACCAAGAAGCAGCGTGCCGCCGACCTCGACGCCGCCAAGGCGCTGCTGGCATCGGCCAAGCTCAAGCTTGGATACACCAGGATTGTCGCGCCGTTCGACGGCGTCACCGGAGAGCGGCAGGTGCAGCCGGGCGACTACGTCAACATCGGCACCAACCTGATCAATGTCGTGCCGCTGCCGAACGTCTATGTGATCGCCAACTACAAGGAAACCCAGCTGACCAACGTCAAGCCGGGCCAGCCGGTCGAGGTCACCGTCGACACATTCTCCGGCCAGACGTTGCGCGGCGTCGTCGAGCGCATCGCGCCGGCGAGCGGCTCGCAATTCGCGCTGCTGCCGCCCGACAACGCCACCGGCAATTTCACCAAGGTGGTGCAGCGGATTCCGGTGCGTATTCAGTTCGACAAGGGCCAGCCGTTGCTCGAGCGCCTGCTGCCGGGCATGTCGGTCGTCACGCGGATCAACACCGGCGAGGCGGTCGCCAATGGCGGAAAGTGACGACCGCGAGCGCGGCCCGGTCTCGCGCGGCGACGTCGCGCGCTATCCGGTGTTTGCCGTTATCGCCGTGCTGCTCGGCGCGTTCCTCGCGAATTTCGACAGCCGCCTGACCTCGGTCGGCCTGCCCGACCTGCGGGGCGCGTTTTCGCTTACCTTCGACGAGGGTGCCTGGCTCTCGACCGCTGCGATCGGCTCGCAGATCTTCATCGCGCCCGCGGTGGCCTGGCTCGCCACCGCGTTCGGTCTGCGCCGCGTGCTCGGGATTCCGAGCCTGGTCTATGCCGTGGTCTCGCTGATCATTCCGTTCGTGCACGACTACACGACGCTGATCGCGCTCAGCATCACCCACGGCATGCTGCTCGGCACCTTCGTGCCGGCGACGCTGATGATCATCCTGCGCAACCTGCCGATCCGCTGGTGGCTGCCGGCGATCGCGATGTATTCGATCCGCGTCGGCTTCGCGCTGGACTCGTCGAGCTCGCTGGTCGGATTCTATGTCGAGCATCTCGGCTGGCAGTGGCTGTACTGGCAGGGTGTCGTGATCGCGCCGCTGATGGGGTTGATGGTGTATCTCGGCACGCCGAATGAGCCGGTCAATCGCGACCTGCTGCACCATGCCGATTGGGGTGGCATGCTGCTGCTCGGCGCCGGCCTGGGGATGGTCTATGCCGGGCTCGATCAGGGCAACCGGCTGGACTGGCTGTCGTCGGGCACCGTGATGGCGCTCCTGATCGGCGGCGGGCTCCTGATCATCGCCTTCATGATCAACGAGACGGTCGCGCGCCGGCCGTGGGCGCATTTCAACGTGCTGTTCTCGCGCAATATCGGGCTCTCGCTGATCGTGATCCTGCTGTACACGCTGACCAGCCTGTCGAACTCGTCGCTGGTGCCGAATTTCCTCGGCACCATCGGCGCGCTGCGGCCGGAGCAGTCGGGCGTGCTGCTGTTCACCTACGGCGCGCTGCCGATGTTCGTGCTGGTGCCGATCTCGATTGTCCTGTTGCGTCACCTCGATCCGCGCATCGTCGTGGTGCTCGGATTCTCGGCATTCGCGGCGGCCAATCTCTGGGGCACGCAGCTGAGCCATGTCTGGGCGCGCGAGGACTTCGTCGGCATCGTCCTGCTCACGTCGGTCGGGCAGGCGCTCACGCTGCTGCCGATCATCATCATGGCGCTGTCGAATTCCGATCCGTCGCGGGCGACGGCGTTCGCGGCCTATATCCAGATCATGCGGCTCGGCGGCGCCGAGATCGGCATCGCCCTGATGGGCACCTGGCTGCGCGTCCGCGAGCAGATCCATTCGAACTACCTCGGACAGCACGTCCAGAGCGGCGACGTCGACGTCGTGAACCTGCTGAAGCGATTGGCCGGTGAATTTTCCGGCCACGGCATCGGCGCGGCGGCGGGGCGTGCGATCGGCACGCTCGCGGCGCTGGTGCAGCGCGAGGCCAACACGCTCGCCTACATTGATGGCTTCTGGCTGTGCTTCTGGCTCGCGATCCTGGCGCTGTTCCTGGTCGCCCTGATCACGCGCGCGCCGCAGGGCCCGCTGTCGCCGGTGCCGCTTGGCTTCGTGAAGAACGTGCTGCGCAAGTTGGGCGCCGCCGCTTCCTGACTTGCGAACGGCGCGGCGCGGGTATCGCCGGGGGCTTGCCGCCGCCGGGGTCAATTTATAGTGAATGCGGCGCCCCAGCTATCTCATGGGCGTCTGAAATATTTTGCACGCCGCGTGGTTCCACAAGCGGGGGAACGGGAGCCACGATGATCGAGACCAAGCAGACGGCCGCGCTAGTTTCCATGGCGACGGCGGTTCCACCGCATCTATTCCATCAGGGACAAATCCTGCAGGCCGCGCGCGACCTTCTCGCCGACCGCTATCCCGAATTCGAGGCGCTCTCCAGCCTGTTCGCCAACACCGGCATCCAGCATCGCTACGGCGTGAAGCCGATCGAATGGTATCTCGAACGGCGCGGCTGGCCGGAGCGAACGCAGGCGTTCCTGGAAGGCGCGGAAGCGCTGTTCGTCGAAGTCGCCCGCAAGGCGATTGCCCGTGCCGACCTGACCGGCAGCGACATCGATATCGTGGTCACGGTGTGCTCGACGGGCATCGCCACGCCGACGCTGGACGCGCGCGTCGCCGGCCAGCTCGGCCTGCGGACCGATGTGTCGCGCGTGCCGGTGTTCGGCCTCGGCTGCGCGGGCGGCGTGTCGGGCCTGTCGATCGCGGCGCGGCTGGCGCAGGCGCAGCCGGGTGCGAATGTGCTGCTGGTTGCGCTCGAACTCTGCACGCTCGCGGTCCGCCACGATGAGCTCACCAAGGCGAACATCGTCGCCGCCAGTCTGTTCGGCGACGGCGCCGCCGCGATCGTGCTGCGCGCCGGAGACGGCGGTACGACGCGGATCGAGGCGGCCGGTGAAAAGCTTTGGCCGGATACGCTCGATATCATGGGCTGGACGGTCGATCCGGAAGGATTCGGCGTCGTCTTTCAGCGCACCATTCCGGATTTCGTCCGCGACCATGTCGGGCCGGCCGTTGCCGAAATCCTTGCGCGGGTGGAGCTGACGGCCAATGACGTCGACCGCTTCCTCTGCCATCCCGGCGGCGCCAAGGTCATCGCCGCGCTGGAGCGGGCGCTCGCGCTCGATCAGGGCACGCTCGATCACGAACGCGACGTCATCGCGACCTGCGGCAACATGTCGGCCCCGACGGTTCTCTTCGTCCTCGAACGCGCCCGCGCCAAGGGCTTGCCGCCGCGTTCGCTGCTCACCGCGCTCGGGCCCGGCTTCACGCTCAGCTGCGTCGCGCTCAGGCACGCGGCATGAGCTTCGCTTCGGTCATCCTTGCGCTGGTGGCGCTGCAGCGTCTCGGCGAGCTCGTGCTGTCACGTCGCAACACGGAGCGGCTTCTGGCGCGCGGCGCGATCGAGGTCGGCGCCGGGCATTACCCGCTCATTGTGCTGGTTCACGCCGGCTGGCTCACCGCGCTGTGGATCTGGGGCCGCAACCAGGATGTCAACCTGGCCATACTGGCGGCCTTTCTGCTGCTGCAAGGCCTGCGGCTGTGGATCCTCGCTGCGCTCGGACCGCGATGGACCACGCGGATTATCGTCTTGCCGGGCGCGCCGCTGGTCGTATCCGGGCCGTACCGATATTTTCCGCATCCTAACTATGCCGTCGTCGTCGGTGAGATCGCGCTGCTTCCGCTCGCACTGCATCTGCCGGTGCCAGCGCTGATTTTCACCGTGCTCAATCTCACGGTGCTTGCGATCCGAATTCGCGCCGAGAGCCGTGCTCTCTCGGTGGCGGATTGGCCGCGCGTCAGCACGCCATGAGCGGCCGCGCGGAGCATCACACCGACAGCCCATCGGCGGCGACCTGGGCAGGCTTCCTCCTGATGTGCTTCGGCATGTTCATGGCGATCCTCGACATCCAGGTCGTCGCGACCTCGTTGCCGACGATCCAGCGCGCGCTCGCGATCTCGCCTTCCGCGATGAGCTGGATCCAGACCGCCTATCTGATCGCGGAGGTGATCGCGATCCCGCTGACCGGACTGTTCACGCATGTTCTGTCGTTGCGATGGCTGTTCGCGATCGCCGTGAGCCTGTTCACCATCGCCTCGGTCGGTTGCGCCTTCAGTGGCGGCTTTGCCGTGTTGCTGGCATTTCGCGTGCTGCAGGGATTTTCCGGCGGTGTCCTGATTCCTGCGGTGTTCTCCGCCGTATTCACGCTGTTCCCGGCACGGCTTCATGCGGTGGCCACCACGATCGGCGGCGTCGTCGCGGTGCTTGCGCCGACGGTTGGGCCGGTCGTCGGCGGCTGGATCACGCAGACCTGGTCGTGGCCGTGGCTGTTCCTGATCAACCTGGTTCCGGGAACGATTGCGGCCACGGTCACGCCGCTGCTGCTTCCGAAGCAGGGCGTGAACCTCCGCGCGTTCGCGAGATTGGACACATGGTCGCTGGTCCTGCTCGCGGCGGCGCTCGCAAGCCTCATGATCGGTTTAAAGGAAGCGCCGCAGCGCGGCTGGGCCTCGATACCTTGCCTGAGCCTGATGATCGGAAGCATGGCCGGGATCACGCTGCTGATCCGGCGCACGCTCCGCGCGGCGTATCCAATCGCGCGATTGACCCTGTTCAGGCGGCGTTCGTTCGCGATCGGTTGCGCCCTGAGCTTTTGTCTCGGCATCGGCCTGTATGGATCGACCTATCTGATGCCGGTCTTCCTCGGCTTCGTCCGCCGCCATGATGCCTTCGAGATCGGCACCATCATGCTGGTCACGGGGGTTGCGCAACTGATCGCGGCGCCGCTGGCGGCAATCCTCGAAAGCCGCGTCGGCGCGCTCGTATTGACTGCTACGGGCTTCGCCTTGTTCGCGCTCGGTCTTGGCTTGAGCGCCTTTCAGCCGCGCACCGCTGATTTCGGCGAGATGATCTGGCCGCAGATCGTGCGCGGGGTCGCGATCATGTTCTGCTTGCTGCCGCCGACGCGCGTTGCGCTGGGCACCCTGCCGGAAGCGGAGGTTGCCGACGCCAGCGGATTGTTCAACCTGCTGCGCAATCTGGGTGGCGCGATCGGGATCGCCTTGATCGACACCATCCTCTACGGCCGAAGCCCAATTTATGGTGAGGATTTTCGTGCACGCCTGCTGGCAGGTGATCTCAACGCAGCACAGGCGATCGGCCTCGATCCAATGCTGCTGATCAACCGTCCGCCGGGTCCGCCGGACGAAGTGACGGTGGCGTTCATCCGGCCGCTGGTCGAGCGGGCGTCGCTCGCACTCAGCGTCAACGAGGCATGGGCGATGCTCTCTTGCGTGGCCGTCGTTGGGCTTCTGCTGGTGCCATTGGCGCGCGATCGGGCGCCTGCACCACTGCCGGTGCCTCGGGACGCGGCCTAGACTGAGGGTACGTTGCTTCGCCGCGCCGGTTCGATCAGCTCGCGCCGCGGGCCGGACAGCCGCTTGTACATGTGCACCATGAAAGCCATGCCGAACAGCGGCGTCGCCAAATTGACGATCGGGATCGACACGAAGGCCGCGATGAACAGGCCGGCGGTGAACACGGTCGCCGCATTCTCCTTGCGCATCGCCTTGGCATCCTCTGGCGAACGGAAGCGCATCGCGGCGAGCTCGAAATATTCGCGGCCGAGCAGCCAGGCGGTCGCGATGAAGAAGATGATAAAGCCCGCGCCCGCGAACAGCACGAACGGCAGCGCGACCAAATAAACCAGGACCGTCAGCAGCGCCGTCTTGACGCCTTCGATGGTCGCGAGCGTCACCGGCAGCGCCGTGCCGGGATGGTCGGCCGGATAGTGCTCGCGCTCGACATGGTCAGCGACGTCGTCGACAAACAGGCTCGCCACCAGCGAGGTGATCGCGGGCATCAGGAAGATGCCACCGAGCACGACACCGAGGCCCGCCGAGATCGAGATGATCCACGACAGCACGTGCAGCGTGGAATGGAAGTTGGGGCCGAGCATGCCCTCGGCCCAGACCTCGCCGGTGTCGGCAAACCAGCTCAGCAGCCGCTGCAATCCGATTGCGAGCACGGTGATCAGCACCAGCGCAAGTCCGATCGAACGCCACAGGATCGTGCGCATCGGCGGCGACAGGATTTGCGAAAGCGCCTTGACGGCGGCGTCGAACATGACTGGGTTACCTCTGCAAAATGACGAGCGAGAGGTAGCCACCCAATATGGCTTCGGCAAGTGCCGCTCGTGCCGCGGTCACAGCCATTTCGAGCGAAGCCTGCCCCGCAGGTGATGCTGGGTCGACGCCGGTTCGCGCCAAGAAACGCTTTAGGCGTCGAGCGGCTTGCCGCGGACGTTGGGCCCCCAGACACCGATCGTAACAATTACGATCACCATCGCCGCGGTGATCAGGCCGAACACCCCGCTGACGCCGGCCTCCTTCAACATGAACGCCACGATGAAGCCGGAGAAGGTCGCGCTGAGCCGGCTCATCGAATAGACGAGGCCCGCCGCGCGCGCCCGGATCGCGGTCGGGAACACCTCGGTCTGATAGGCGTGATAGGCGTAGGACAGCGTCATGTTGGCGCCCGTCACCAGCACGCCACTGGCGATCAGCAGAACCGGCTCGGTGAGCTGCGCGAAGGCGAGGCCGAACACCGAGATCGCGGCCGCCGCGCCGCAAATGATCCATTTGCGCTCGAAGCGGTCGGCGAAGGTTGCGGCCAGCAGCGGCGCCAGCGGATAGGCGAAGGCGATGATGAAGGAATATTGCAGGCTCTTGGTGACGTTGATGCCCTTCTCGACCAGCAGCGCCGGAACCCAGTTGGAGAAGCCGTAGACGCCGAACGCCTGGCAGAGATTGAAGATCATGAAGAGCACGACGAGCGAGGCGTAGGGCGGCCGGAACAAATCGGCATAGCCGGTCTCGACCGGCGCACGTGCCGGCGCCATCGCGGCTTTAACGGCAGAGCGCGGCGCGGCCGCAGGCGATGAGGCCTCGAGCGTCCGCATGATTGTCTCGGCCTCGGCAAGGCGGCCATGGCGGGCCAGCCAGAGCGGGCTTTCCGGCACGTAGAGCCGCAGCACCCAGATGATCATGCTGGCGGCGGCGCCGATCAGAACCACCCAGCGCCAGCCGTCGATGCCGTAAGGCGAGAGCGGCACCAGCCACCACGACAGCGCGGCGACGATCGGCACCGCCGAAAGCATCACCGCCTGGTTGATCGCAAACGCCCGGCCGCGCATCCAGCTCGGCACCAGCTCGGTGATGTAGGCGTCGATGGTGATGACCTCGATGCCGATCCCGATTCCGGCGATGAAGCGCCACAGCAGCACGCCGCCGGGGGTGGTCTGGCACGCCATGATCACCGACGCCGCGCTGTAGAACAGCAGCGAATAGGTGAAGACGGCCTTGCGCCCGTAGCGATCGGCGAGGAAGCCGAGGCAGAAGGTGCCGATGAACAGTCCGGCGAAAGTCGCCGCGACGAAGGCGCCGATCCCGGAGAAGCCGAAAAAGGCCTGTGTCGTCGTGGTCATCAGCCCGCTACGGGCGAGGCCCGGCGCGATATAGCCGGTGAAGAACAGATCGTAGATTTCGAAGCAGCCGCCGAGCGAGAGCAGGATCACCAGCCGCCAGACGTAGCCGGAGGTGGGCAGCGCTTCGAGCCGCCGCGAAATCTCGTCCGGCCCGCTTGTCGTGTTGGCAAGATCGGCAACCGAGCCGAGTTCGACAGCGCTCATGATGGTCCTCCCCGAATGGTTCAACGGCCGCCTTTCTTGCGAAGGCGTGCCGGCTAGGCATGTTTGGCAGCCGGGTGCCAGAAATCCAGACGAACATATCGAAGGGATCGTTCGATATTTTCGATAGGGCCGTTTCTGATGCGCTTGAAAGCGCTTCAGATCAGCAGCGTTGCCTCCCACGCGCCGCGCCCGACCTGTTCGGCGATCAGGGAGCGGATCAGCCGGCACATCTCCTCCATGGCATAGGTCATTGGCCGGTTGCGCAAGCGGCAGAGATAGAGCGTGCGGCTCAGCCTGGGTTCGATCACCTCGCGTGCGACCAGCAGGCGCGCTTTCAATGGCTCGCTGACGAAATGCGTCGTCGCGATCGTGCAGCCGAGGCCCGCGGTCAAGGCACCGATCATGCCGCTGGTTGAATTGAGGTGCAGGATTGCATTGGCCTCCAGCCGCTTCAGCGGCACGGGGTCGTCCAGCAGTGCGCGGGCCGACAGCCCGTGCCGCAGCAGGATCAGCGGCAGCTGGGCCACCTGCTCGAACGTGATCGGTCCCTTCTTGCCGATCAGCTTCTCGGTGCCGACGCAGAACATCTGCTCCTCGAGCACCGGCTCGGCGATCAGGTCCTTTTCCGACGGCGGATTGTAAACCAGCGCGAGGTCGACATCGGAGCTCATCAAATGCAGCAGCGTCGCGCCGGAGAGACTCTCGGTCAGCGACAGCTTCAGGTTCGGATACTTCGCCAGCACGGTCCGCATCAGCGGCACGCCGATCGCCTTCATCCCGGAATTGGCCATCCCGATCGAGATCTCACCGGCAATCGCGCTGCCGCCTTCCTTGATCTCGCGCTCGGCCGCCGCCATCGCGCGCAGGATGATGCGGGCATGCTCGTAGAGCCGCTCGCCCGCCGCGGTCGGTTCCATGCCGCGCGGCTTGCGCTCGAACAGCGGCGTCGCGAATTCCGCCTCGAGATTGGCGATGTGGTGGCTAAGCGCGGATTGCGCGACATTGGCCTGATCCGCCGCCCGCGACAAGTTGCGTTGCTCGTAAACCGCGATGAAATAGCGAAGCTGGCGCGAATCCATGAGGGTTCTGCGTTCTAGAACGACGAATGCACTATTCGACAGATTATATTTTTCAGATAGCGTGCGGAAGCCTAACCTGCGCCGATCACAAAGCGTTTTCGAGCGAAGTGGGTACCGGTTCGCGTGAAGAAAACGCGTCTGAACAAAGAGCGCAACGAGCACGGAGAAACCGATGACCGGGAGCGGACTGCCGCTGGAAGGCGTGAGGGTCGTCGAGATGACCCACATGGTGATGGGGCCGACCTGCGGGATGATCCTGGCGCAACTCGGCGCCGAGGTGATCAAGGTCGAGCCTCCCGCGGGCGACAAGACCCGCTCGCTTGGCGGCATGGGCGTCTCGTTCTTCCCGCTGTTCAACCGCGGCAAGCGCAGCGTCGTGCTCGATTTCGCCAGGCCCGAGGACCGCGACACAATGCATCGGCTGCTCGCCGGCGCCGACGTGTTCCTGGAGAATTTTCGTGACGGCCAGCTCGACAAGCAAGGCCTTGGGCCTGAGGAGCTGCGCGCGAAATATCCGCATCTGATCATCGCCGGCCACAAGGGATTTCTCTCTGGCCCCTACGATCATCGCCCGGCGCTCGACGAGGTCGTGCAGATGATGTCGGGGCTCGCGGCGATGACCGGCACGCGCGACAAGCCGCAGCGCGTCGGCTCTTCCGCCAACGACATCATGGGCGGCATGTTCGGTGTGATCTCGATCCTCGCTGCGCTCTATCAGAAGCGTGGCGGCAACGGGAACGGTGCCGACATCCGCATCGGCCTGTTCGAGAACTGCCTGTTCCTGGTCGCCCAGCACATGGTCGAGTACGAGATGACCGGGCGCAAGCCGCGCTCCATGCCGGAGCGCGAGCATGCCTGGCCGATCTACGACATCTTCGATGCCGCCGGCGGCGAGCGCATCTTCATCGGGGTCGTCACCGAAGGCCATTGGCAGAGTTTTTGCCGCGAGTTCGGCCTGCAGGAGTTCGCCGACGATCCGACGCTGCGCTCGACCACGGATCGCATCATGGCGCGTGACCGGATCATTCCTCGCGTCGCCGAGGTGATCAAAGGCTGGAACGTCGCCGACCTCTCGGCCAGGCTCGACGCGCTCAACATCTGCTTCTCGCCGATCAACCGGCCGGAGGATCTGCTGCAGGACCCGCATGTGCTGCGGCCCGGCGGGCTCGTCAACAATGTCAACACCGACGGCAAGCCGTTCCGCGTTCCGGCGCTTCCGGTCGAATGGAACGGCAGCCATATCGGCGAAGGCCTGAAAGTGCCGGTGCTTGGCGCCGATACCGATGCGGTCCGCGCCGAGCTCGCACAACAGAAGATTTCACCAACCGGAAACGCTGCGTGAGGCTGACATGACCCGCGTCCACGATATCTATCCCAACGACAAGGTAAGCTTGCGCGAAGTCGGTCTGCGCGACGGCCTGCAGCTCGTGAAGACATTCCCGTCGACCGCCGCGAAGCAGCGCTGGGTGCGCGACGAATATGCCGCCGGCGTCAGGCATTTCGAGGTCGGCTCGTTCCTGCCGGCCAAGACTTTCCCGCAATTCGTCGATGTCCGCGATGTCATCGCAACCATTGCTGCGCTGCCCGGCGCGCATGGTGTCGCGCTGGCGCTGAACGAGCGCGGCGTCAACGAAGCGCTGGCCTCGGGTGTCGCCGAGATCGCCTCGGTGGTGTCGGCGACCGAGGAGCACAGCCAGGCCAATGCCAACCGCTCGCGTGAGTCGGCGATCGAGAACATCAAGCGCCTCTGTGAATTGCGCGACGCCAGCGCGCACAAGCCGCTGGTCAATGCCGCGATCTCGATGGGGCTGGGCTGCTCGATTGTGGGCGCGGTCGACCCGAAGGAGGTGCTGCGCCTCACCGAGAAGCTCTATGAGGTCGGCGTCGACATGGTCGCGATTGCCGATACCGTCGGCTATGCCGGGCCGAAGCAGGTCGGTGAGCTGACGCGCGGCGCGGTGAAGATCGCCGGCTCCAAGCCGGTCTGTGTCCATCTGCACGACACCCGCGGCATGGGCATCGCGAACGCCTCCGCCGCGCTCGATGAAGGCGCCCGTGTGCTCGACGGCTCGCTCGGTGGCCTCGGCGGCTGCCCGTTCGCACCGGGCGCCACCGGCAATGTCGTGTTCGAGGATCTCGTCTTCCTCTGCGAGAGCAAGGGATTTCCGACCGGCATCGATCTCGACCGCCTCATCGAGGTGCGCGCGATCCTGAAGTCCGAGATGCCGAACGAGCAGCTCTATGGCGGCCTCGCCCGCGCCGGCCTGCCGCGTGGCGCCAAGGCGAAGGCGGCGTAGCGAATTCAATTGCGTAGCCCGGATGAAGCGAAATCCGGGGTCTTGCGTTCGCGGGTGGACCGTCCCGGATTTCGCTACGCTCCATCCGGGCTACGAGACCTCAATCGTGCCGGTGCCCCCGCTTGCGCGGCTTATTGTCCGCCGCGGTCGGGATCATCACGACGCGGCCGTAGCGCACGCCGCGCTCGGCGATGATGTGATCGGCGAGATGGCGGACCTCGCCGCTCGGGCCCTTCAGCGCCGTCACCTCCATGCAGCTGTCGTCGTCGAGATGCACATGCAGCGTCGCCAGCGACAAATCGTGATGGCCGTGGAAATTCTGTACCAGCCGCTTCGACAGGTCGCGCGCGGCGTGATCATAGACATAGACCAGCGCCGCGACGCATTGCCCTGACGGCGCCGCCTCCGCGCTCTGTTGCAGGCCGGCGCGCGCGAGGTCGCGGATGATCTCGGAGCGGTTCTGATAGCCGCGCGCCTCGGCGGCGGCGTCGATCTCCGCGAGCAGATCATCCTCGATGGTGATGGTGATGCGTTGCATGGACTATCCGTGTTGCTGAGCGCCAGTATGATATTTCTATTGTAACGTCATACCGCGCTTGCTAGCGTTGGCGTGCCGGGATTGGTTGGGCTGGTGCGGTCGCCGCGTGACTGTAGCAGGTATCATGCTGGGGCATGGGCGTTGCGTCGTATTGTATGGCGGATATTTCCCGCCGCCGCATCCATTGCGGCATGGGCGCCGGTCGCCGACGCGCAGACGCTTCCCGCCGCGACCGATCAGCTGCCGCCGGTGACGGTGACGTCGCCCGATCATGCTCCGCCCAAACGCGCCAAGCCGTTGCAGCGTCCACGGCACGTCGCCGCGAATCACGACCGGCCGGCCGCGCCGCAACCGAGTCAGCCCATCTCTGCGGCCAGCGGAATCACCGGCGGTTCCGCGAACGTAGCCGCATCCAATCTCCAACCGACCGCCGCCAGCGCGCGGCAGATCAGCGGCGAGGAATTGAATGCGCGACCGGTTTCGCGCGTCGGCGAAGTGCTGGAGGCGGTGCCGGGGCTGATCGTCACCCAGCATTCCGGCGAGGGCAAAGCCAACCAGTATTTTCTGCGCGGCTTCAATCTCGACCACGGCACCGATCTCGCCATCACTGTCGACGGCATGCCGGTCAACATGCCGACCCATGGTCACGGCCAGGGCTATGCCGACATCAATTTCCTGATCCCGGAGTTGATCCAGTCGATGGATGTCCGCAAGGGTCCGTACTACGCCGACAAGGGCGACTTCGCGTCCGCCGGCGCCGTCGATATCAACTATCTCGACCCGCTTTCCAAGAACATCGTGGAGCTGACCGCGGGCAGCTTCGGCTATCGGCGCGCGATGGCCGCGGGTTCGACCAGGGTCGGTGATGGCACGCTGCTCGCAGCCTTCGAGGCCAACAGATACAACGGCCCGTGGGACGTGCCGGACGACATCCACAAGCTGAACGGCGTCGTGCGCTACAGCCAGGGCACCGCGACCGACGGCTTCTCGCTGACTGCGATGGTCTATTCCAACGGCTGGAATTCGACCGACCAGGTCGCGCAGCGCACCATCGATCAGGGCCTGATCGGCCGTTACGGTTCGCTCGATCCGACCGACGGCGGCACGTCCAGCCGCTTCAGCCTGTCGGGCAATTGGGCGCAGTCCAGCGACTACGGGCAGACCAGGCTCAACGCCTATGTGATCCGCTCGTCGTTGCAGCTCTACAACGACTTTACTTATTTCCTCGACGACCCCGTCAATGGCGACCAGTTCAGCCAGGCCGACAAGCGCACCGTCTATGGCTTCGATGCCAGCCACGCCGCCGATGTCCGCATCGCCGGCATCGACACACAGGCGCGGGTCGGCGCGCAGACCCGCTACGACAACATCAATGTCGGCCTGTTCAAGACCGCGCAGCGCGAGATCCTGTCCACCGTGCGCAATGACCAGGTGCAGGAGGGCAGTGTCGCGCTATGGGCCGATACCACCGCGCGCTGGACCGACTGGCTGCGCACCACCGTCGGCATCCGCGAGGATTATTTTGCCGGCCACGTGCTGAGCGACATGCCGCAGAATTCCGGCAACGCGCAGGCGGCGATGACGAGCCCGAAGGCCGGCATCGTGCTCGGTCCCTGGTCCAAGACCGAGTTCTACGGCAATGCCGGCTTCGGCCTGCACTCCAATGATATCCGCGGCGCGACCATCACCGTCGATCCCAACGACAAGGTGACGCCGCTCGATCGCGTGCCGCTGCTGGTGCGCTCGAAGGGTGCCGAGCTCGGCATCCGCACCAAGGCAATCGACGGCCTCACCTCGTCGCTTGCGGTCTTCGTGCTCGACTTCGATTCCGAGCTGCTGTTCGTCGGCGATGCCGGCACCACCGAGCCCAGCCGGCCGAGCCGGCGGGTCGGCGTCGAGTGGACCAACCAGTACAAACTGCTGCCGTGGATGAGCCTCGATTTCGACCTCGCCTATACCCGCGCCCGCTTCACCGATTATGATCCGGTCGGCAACTTCATTCCCGGCGCACCGGCCTGGGTCGCCAGCGGCGGCGTCACCTTCGGTCGCGACACCGGCTGGTTCGGCAGCCTGCGCGCCCGCTATTTCGGTCCGCGTCCGCTGATCGAGGACGACAGCGTCCGTTCGCTGTCGTCCTTCATCGTCAACGCCCGCGCGGGTTACAAATTCGACAACGGCGTGCGGCTGCAGCTCGACGTCCTCAATCTCCTCAACGCGCAAACCAACCAGATCGAATATGACTATCTGTCGCGGCTGCCGGGCGAACCGATCGACGGCGTCGCCGACCGTCATTTGCATCCCGCCGAGCCGCTTGCCGTGCGCCTGACGCTGGCGGCGACGTTCTGATCAGTCGCGCGCGCGGCGGCTTGAGCTGAAATCCTCGACATCGGGCTGCACCGGGGGTGTTTCGCGATAGGGCGGTACGATCAGCATCACGACCCGCCGTGTCCGGCTGGCCCTGCCCAGCAGCGTCGCCTGGGCATCAAACTCGGAGCGAAAGACGTCGGTCGCGCGCAACGTCGTGCGCTCCATCCAGCTCAGGCAGTCCGACTGGTCGGCGAAGCACAATGCAGCCCAGCCGCGATCGAGCGTGGTCTTGCGCGGCAAGCCCCAGGTGTACTGATAGGCGAACGGCCGGGCATAGAACGGATGATCCGGGCTGTAGAAGGCGGCAGCGAAGGCGAGCGCGTCGTCGCCACTGACGGCGACGAGCGGCGTCTCCGCCGCGTCGTGCCATCGCGCGGTGAGCTCCGCCGCGGCGGCGCGATAGAAGTCGCGGCCTTCCTTATAGCCGTAAGCGTTGCGATAGAGGGCATGGATCGGAGCGCCGACGACGACGGCGAGAATGGCGATCCCGACCACCATGACGGTCAGGTTGACCGCGTAGAAGCGCTCGATCGGGTACCTCGTTGCGCACACGATCAGAACCACGAACAGGAAGAGACCCTGCACCGCCCAGAGTGACGGCAGGTCGGTGCCGATCGCAAGCGAGACGATCACCGGAAACAGGATGGTCCCAATTGCGACCAGCAGCAACAAACGGAGCCCTGGGTTCATCGCGCGGAAATCGGCCGGCAGCCGCGCCAGCCGCGGGCCGGCAATGAACACCCATGTCACCGCCGCGACCGAAAGGGCCGCGATCAGGCCCGTGATGAAGTAGGTGACTTCCCACAACGCGGCGACGAGATCGGCGCCGGCATGCGCGAGCGCATAGTCGAACGGCGTTGCTCCTGTGGTGGCGAGCCAGTGCAGATGCGGGCCAAGCACGAGCGTGCCAGCCAACGCCGAGATCCAGGGCGAGGCCGACAGCAGATAGCGGCGGCGGTCCGGATGCAGCACGGCTGCGAAGACGAAGCTCGCGACCAGGAAGATCGAATAATATTTGCCGAGCATCGCCAGTGCGCACGCCGCGCCCGCCGCGATCGCCCAGCCGAGCTGCCTAGGCGCCTCGAACGCACGCAGGCAGCAATAAGTCGCCAGCGGCCAGACTGCTAGCAGCACGGTGTTCGCATTGAAGCGCTGGGCGTGGAATTGATAGACCGGCAGCAGCATCAGCAGCAGCAGCACGATCGCCCGCTTCTCGCCACGGACAAAGCGGCGGGCAATAAGGTCGACCGCCCACAGCGCCACGGCCGCATTGACCATCGCCATCAGCTGCAGCGACCAGTCGGTCAGGGGGAAGATCGCCGTCCATCCCCGTGTGATCCAGCCCATCAACGGCGGATGCTTGGGGTATCCCCATGCGAGGTGCCGGCCGAGCGTCCAAGTCTCGAGCACGTCCGGATGCAGGCCGGCGCCGAGATAGGCGATGACGAGATACGTGGTCCAGGTCGCGATAAAGAGGACGAGCAGAATCGGGATCGACCACCCGGTCTCGATTCCCTCCAGCCATTTGATCAATGGACGGCGCCAGCGCGCCGGATCCTTGTCCGACGCGGCAGCCATCGCCGAGAAATTGATAAGCGAAAGCACCGTAAAACTACCGAATGAAAGCAGGCGTGAAGCGCGCGCACCCTAGTGATACGAGCGCGAGAACTCAACGACGAAGCCCGATGACGAGACGAATTCCAGATCGGGGTTGAGGCGGCCAGCGCTCGACGTGTCGAGCCTGACGCCTGCGGCCATCACACCGGTGCGGTTTCTGCCGCCGTCACTTCCGCAGCCGGAAGCGTCGCCTCTTCGTCAATCGCTTCAGGAGCAAGCGGCGGCGACTTGTACTCTGGAAACACACTGAATTCGCCCGCTACCTCCTGGAGCGGCTTCTGCTTGTCGGCCCAGTGCAGGGCCGTGTAGTCGAAACCGTGCACGATGGTGGGTTTGACGATTTCGAAATAGGGCGAGATGTCGAAGTCGCGCGGCATGTAGAGCGAGGAATCGCGGATGTGCAGGATCTCGCGGCGCGCCTTGCGGCTGGCAGCACGCGTGATCTTGGGCAGGATCGGATAGCGCACGGCGTCGAACGCCTGCGCGATCAGCGCCGAACAGATGATCTTGGTCGGATCGCCGGAGCCGAACGCGATCATGCGGCGCCGCCAGCGCTGCGGGATCGGCAGCGGAAACAGATAGCGCGCGAGATCGACGATGTTCTTGGTGTCGTAGCCGAAGCCGATGCGGTTGATGGCGTAGCGGCACACCGTGGTGCGGTCCTCGAAGGACAGCCCGACCGGACGGCAGAGGCGGGTGTGATAGGACAGGTATTTCGACAGCGGCGCGGAGGTCACGCCGTCGCCGATATTGGCCTCGATCAGCACATGCTGTTCGCCGTCAGGCTCGAACGCGCCGTCGATCGGTCCAACGAAAAGCGCGGCATGCGACCAGGTCGATTGCGTGAGGTATTTGATGATGCCGGAGATCCGGTTGTTGCCCTCGACCAGCAACACATCGCCGGGCTGCATGATGCCCCGCAGATGGTCCGGGTCGCTCGGCGTGAATGGCTCGTAACCGGGGACCTCCTTCTGCAGGTACCCCGCGATCCATTTACCGACGGTATCGAGCATTACGCCCATGGATTCCCCCCAGCGGTTCTACGACCGCTTCTGTTCACTTAATCATGGTCGCAAGCCGTTGCAATTTAGTTCATGCCATCGGCGGATCAATCATGATTGATTTACCATGATGGTTGCTGCGGTCGGTGAGATGCGGCACAGTTCGCGAAGCGTTCCCATTCTCTGCAAGTCCTCGGAAACCATGCCAGAAGCTATGTCATGACAGTGACCCGCCGCGATTTCCTGTCGGCGTCCGCAGCTCTGGCGCTGGCGCCCGTGCTGGGCGGCCGGGTTGTCGCTGCGCCGCTGCCGCGCGAGGCCGACATCGTCGTGATCGGCGCGGGTGCGGCGGGCATTGCCGCGGCGCGACGGATCGCCGCTGCGAACCGCAAGGTGATCGTGGTGGAGGCGTCCGGGCAGGTCGGCGGCCGCTGCCAGACCGATGCATCGACCTTCGAGGTGCCGTTCGACCGCGGCGCGCGCTGGATGCACAATCCCGAAACCAATCCGATGATCCGGCTGGCGCGCTCCGTGGGCCTCGACATCGTCACCGCGCCTGCAGGGCAGAAGATTCGCATCGGCCGGCGCTACGCCCGCCCCGGCGAGACCGAGGAGTTTCTGGCGGCGCTGGTGCGCGCCAATCGCGCCATCGACGACGCCTCGCGCAAGGCCGATATCGCCTGCGCCGCGGCAATGCCGAAGGATCTCGGCGATTGGGCCGGCACTGCGGAATTCCTGCTCGGCGCCAATTTCAGCGGCAAGGATCTGAAGGACCTTTCGGCCGTCGACAAGGTGCGTGCGCAGGATCGCAACACCGCGATCGCCTGCCGGCAGGGGCTCGGCGCGCTGATCGCGAAGCTCGGCGAGCAGCTTCCGCTGGCGCTGTCGACACCGGCGCAGCGCATCCTCTGGAGCAATCGCGACGTGATGGTCGAGACGCCTTCCGGCAAGATCACCGCGCGCGCCGCCATCGTCACGGTGTCGAGCAACGTGCTGGCGAGCGGCAATATCAAGTTTGCGCCTGAGATCCCGAAGCGCACGCTCGACGCCGCCGCCAAGCTCGGCCTCGGCAGCTACGATCGCATCGCGTTGCAGATTCCCGGCAATCCGCTCGGGCTGTCGCGCGACGACGTCATCATCGAGCAGAGCAATTCGACCAGGACGGCGCTGCTCTACGGCAATATCGCGGGCTCCTCGCTGTGCACGCTCGACGTCGCGGGCTCGTTCGGCCGCGACCTGTCGGCGCAGGGCGAGAAGGCGATGTCCGCCTTCGCGGTGGAATGGCTGACCAAGCTCTATGGCAGCGAGGTCGGCGCTGCCGTGAAGAAGACCAGCGCGACGCGCTGGAATGCACAGCCCTTCATCCTCGGCGCGATGTCGGCGGCTGTCCCCGGCGCGCAACTTTCCCGCAGGATCCTGTCCGAGCCGATCGGCGCGATGTATCTCGCGGGCGAGGCCACGCACGAGACGCTGTGGGGCACGGTCGACGGCGCCTGGGAAAGCGGCGAGCGCGCCGCCGACGCCGCGCTGCGCAGGATCGGCGGGGCGAAGGATGCGACACCGGAGCCCGCAGCGCCCGCTGCAAAACACAAGCGCCGCGCGCCGCGTTCTGCCGGGCCGATGAATTGATGGCTGTGTGAGATCAGGCATCGCGATCTGACAGGCTGGCAGAACGAGGTCGCCGAGCAACAGGTGTCGTCCCGGCGAAAGCCGGGACCCATAACCACCGAACCATGTTATCGAAGTGAGCTGGAGCCCCAGCGTGGCGTCGCAATGACCATCGGTGTTTATGGGTCCCGGGTCGCGCTACGCTTGCCCGGGACGACGCGGAATTTGTTTCACGACCTGAGAGTCATACATCCGCATTCTGGCGACATGATTTGGCCTCCGGTAAACCGAAATATTGCTGCGGGGCTTGCGCCGTCGGGCAACTCAGTGGTTAGGGGTGGCGACTCTCTCTCTCTCTCTCGTCATTCCGGGGCGTGCGAAGCACGAGCCCCGGAATGACGAGTGCAGAGCGTTTCGCCGGCTCACACCGGCAGCTTCAGCTCCATCAGATCCTTGGCGACCACGATGCGGCCCTTGAAATTCGTCTTCACGTCTCTGGTCCAGTCGTCGTCGGTGACATCAGGGTCGTCGCCGGGGACGAAATGGCTCAGCACCAATGTCTTCACGCCAGCGGCGGCTGCGATGCGGCCGACGTCTTCGGTCGAGGTGTGGCTGTCGAGCAGATGCTTCTTCAAGGTCGCGCCGTTCTTGGTCTTCGCCACCAGCCGATCGACCGCGGGAATGTAGAGGCATTCGTGCACCAGCACGTCGGCGCCCTTGGCGAACTCGGCCAGCTTCGGATTGTAGGCGGTGTCGCTGGAGAACACGATCGTGCCGTCCGGGGTCTCGAACTTGTAGGCGAAGTTGTCCGTGATGGGCGGATGCGGCGTGCGGAACGCGGTGACGGTGACGTCAGGCGTCTTCAGCACCACACCGTCGTCGGTGATGTCCTTGGCGATCAGCAGCTTGCGCGGATCGGGCCGGCCTTCGTCCGCGATCCGGGTCTCGACGTCGAACTTGTTCAGCTCCCAATATTCCCTGGTCATCGCCTCGATCCCCTTGGGACCGAACGAATGGATCGGCGTCGACAGGCCGGCTGCCCAGGCGTTGTAGAACAGATTGCCGTATTCCAGATTGTGATCGGAATGGTGGTGGCTGATGAAGATGTACTTCACGGAAGGGATCGGCACGCCGGCGTTGACCAGCTGCCGGCTGACTCCCATGCCGCAATCGATCACGAACGGCGTGTCGTTGACGACGACGAGATTGGCCGGATTGGAGGCGCCGTTGCCGACCCGTGGGCCGCCCTTGGTGCCGAGGAACACGATCCGCGTGCGCGGCTTTGCGCCCTGCGCGCGCACCGCCGGCGCTGCGAGCAGAGCGGCGCTGCCGAGCGCCAGTTTCAATGCATTGCGGCGATCGATCATGGTGTTCCTCCCCTTTTCTTCTCCCTCGCCCCGCGCTTGCGGGGAGAGGGAGGAGTGAGGGGTGGCGCCGCAAATTCGAAAGACGTCAGTATGCGGAGAGCCCCCTCACCCGGATTGCTACGCAATCCGACCTCTCCCCGCAAGCGGGGCGAGGTGGTTCAGCGTCCGCCTAGCCGCCGCGCAAAATGCCATCAAGCGCCGGCAGGCCGACGATGACGGCCGCCGCGATCAGCGCGTAGCAGATCGCGCGAAACACCTGCTCGCTTGCCTTGCCGAACAGCGACGCGCCGAACCAGACGCCGATGCCGTAGACGGGGCCGACGATCAGCGAGAACTTGATCGACTCGATCGTGATCAATCCGGTGAACCAGTAGCTGACCAGCGAGAAGAAATCCGAGGCGCCGAAGAACAGCACGATGTTGGCGCGCGAGATCACCGACGAGATCGGGCGTCCCAGCCAGTAGGCGACGATCGGCGGGCCGCCGGTCTGCGCAAGGCCGCTGCAGAAGCCGGAGAGGCCGCCGACGCCGATCGAGAGCGCGGCGTGATCCTTGCCGTGATAGCGCCAGCCCGACAGCAGCAGCGCGAGCAGCGCCGCGACGAAGCAGGAGATGATCCAGCGTGTGGTCACGGGCTCGAGCACCGTCAGGAAATAGGTGCCGATGGGAACGCCGACCAACGCGCCGGCGACCATGACCGCGGTCGCCTTGCGATCGGCATGGGTCCAGGCGTTGGGCAGCAGCGGCGCGGCGGCGACGAAGTCGATGATCAGCAGCAGCGCCGCCACCAGCCGAGGCGCCGCCACGCTGCTCGCGAGCGGCATGAAGATCAGCGCCGAGCCGAAGCCCGAGAAGCCGCGCGCTGTGCCCGACACGAAAGCGATCGCGCAGATCGCAAGCGCGATGTTCGTGCTGATGTCGGACGGGATGAGGGAGGGGGAGGTCATGCGGGGCTGGGAGTGAGGTTCGATCTGCTGTTCGGTGCGCGCGCTCGCACTACGGTTCTAACGCAACTGCACCTCTGTCAGACCGTCATCCTGAGGTGCGAGCGGAGCGAGCCTCGAAGGATGAACGGCCGCAGTCGGGCCGTCGACCCTTCGAGACGGCCGCTACGCGGCCTCCTCAGGGTGACGATTTCAATACGGTGTGCGCAGCCCGATCAGGCCCGCAGCGTGCCGCCGGTCTTCTTGGTCACCTCGGCGACGACCTTGGCGGCGATCGCGTCGATCTCCTGGTCGGTCATCGTCTTCTCGCGCGGCTGGATCGTCACCGCGATCGCGATCGACTTCTTGTCGGGATCGATGCCCTTGCCTTCATAGACGTCAAACACGGTCACGTCAGTGATCAGCTTCTTGTCGACATTCTGCGCCGCGCGGACGATGTCGCCCGCCTTGACGCTGCGATCGACGATGAAGGCGAAGTCGCGTGACACCGGCTGGAACGCCGAGAGCTCCAGCATCGGCTTGGCGCGGGTCGCCCTCTGCTTGCCTTGCGGGACACGATCGAGGATCACCTCGAACACGATCATCGGGCCGTCGGCGCCGAGCGCCTCGGCGGCACGCGGATGCAATTCGCCGAAAGTGCCGAGCACGTTCTGCGAGCCGATCTGGATGGTGCCGGAGCGCCCCGGATGCAGCCACGCCGGACCTCCCGGGACAATCTGCAGCGCCTGCATCGGCGCGCCAGCGGCCGCCAGCACAGCGAAGGCATCGGCCTTGGCATCCATCGCGTCCGCCGTGGCCGAGCCGGTCCAGTGCCGCCCGATCCCCTTCGACGAGGCGTAGCCATGGCGGACGCCGGAGGCAGCCACGAGCTGGTCCTCGGGTCGGTCGCCGCGGAACACCTGGCCGACCTCGAACAGCGCGACGTCGGGATAGCCGCGGTTGATGTTGGCCTGAGCCGCCGCGACGAGGCCGGGCAGCAGGCTCGGCCGCATGTCGGAGAGATCGGCTGCGATCGGGTTGGCGAGCACGAGCTCGCTCTGGCCGCCGCCGAACAGTTTTGCCGCGTCATTGGTGATGAACGACCAGGTCACGGCCTCCACCATGCCGCGGGCGCCGAGCGCGCGCTTGGCGCGGCGGGTGCGCTGCTGCATCGGCGTCAGCACCGGCTTGCGCGGCTCCTCGCCACGATCGAACGGCGTCATCGGCACCTTGTCGACGCCGACGATACGCACGATCTCTTCGACGATGTCGGCCTTGCCCTGCACGTCGGTGCGCCAGGACGGGATCGCGATCTTCACGACAGGGCCGTTGCCGGCCAGCATGAAGCCGAGCCGGGTCAGGATCAGCTTCACCTCGACCAACGGCACCTCGATGCCGGCGAGGCGCTTGACCTCGCTGAGCGGGAAGTCGACGACGCGATCCTCGCCGAACTGCTTGCCGACCACGACGTTCTCGGACGGCGTGCCGCCGCACAGCTCCAGCACCAGCTTGGTCGCGAGCTCGAGCCCGGGCACCATGAAGGCCGGATCGACACCGCGCTCGAAGCGGTAGCGCGCATCCGAATTGATGCCGAGCTTGCGGCCGGTCTGCGCGATGTTGATCTCGTTCCACAGCGCCGATTCGATCAGCACGTCAGTCGTGTTGTCGCCGCAGCCCGAGGCCTCGCCGCCCATGATGCCGGCGAGCGATTCGACGCCGTGCTCGTCGGCGATCACGCAGACGTTGCTGTCGAGCGTGTAGGTGCGGCCGTCGAGCGCGAGCAGGGTCTCGCCGTCCTTGGCGCGGCGGACGGTGAGGTTGCCCTTGACCTTCTTGGCGTCGAACACGTGCAGCGGACGCGCGCGGTCGTAGGTCATGAAGTTGGTGATGTCGACCAGCGCGTTGATCGGGCGCAGGCCGATCGAGGTCAGCCGCTTCTGCAGCCATTCCGGCGACGGACCGTTCTTCACGCCGCGCACCAGTCGCAGCGCGAAGCCCGGACACAGCGCGGCGTCTTCCACCTTCACCTGAGCCGGGCAGGGGAATTCGCCCTTGATCGGCCTGATGCCCGGGTCCTTGAACTTGCCCATGTCGGCGGCGGACAGATCGCGCGCGATGCCGTGCACGCCGGTGCAGTCCTGCCGGTTCGGCGTCAAATTGATCTCGATGACGGGATCGCCGAGCCCGGCCCAGTCGGCATAGCCCTTGCCGAGCGGCGCGTCGGCCGGCAGCTCCATGATGCCGTCGTGGTCTTCCGAGATCTGCAATTCGGCCGCCGAGCACAGCATGCCGCGGCTCTCGACGCCGCGGATGGTGCCGACGCCGAGCGTGATGTCCTTGCCCGGGATGTAGGTGCCGGGCGGCGAGAACACGCTGATCAGCCCGGCACGCGCATTCGGCGCACCGCACACCACCTGCACCGGCGCACCGCCGTCGCCGGTGTCGACCATGCAGACGCGCAGCCGGTCGGCATTCGGGTGCTGCTCGGCCGAGATCACGCGCGCGATGGTGAACGGCGCGAGCGCCCTCGCCTTGTCCTCGATGTTCTCGACCTCAAGCCCGATCATGGTGAGCTTGTCGGCGAGCTTGTCGAGCGGCTCGTCGGTCTCGAGATGTTCCTTCAGCCAGGAGAGGGTGAACTTCACGGCTGCATGCCTCGGTTCTTGTTGGTGTTGACTAGATTATCTTGGTCGCTCGTTTCACAATGTCGCGCTCACGCGCGGACATCACGTGCTGAGCCCGCCAGCGATCGTCGGGATGTCGAGCGGCTTGAAGCCGTAGTGGTTGAGCCAGCGGATGTCGTTCTCGAACAGCTGGCGGAGATCGGCGATGCCGTATTTCAGCATCGCGATGCGGTCGATGCCCATGCCCCAGGCAAAGCCCTGGTAGACGTCGGGATCGATGCCGCAGGCACGCAGCACGTTCGGATGCACCATGCCGCAGCCGAGGATCTCCATCCAGTCCTCGCCCTCGCCGAAGCGGATCTCGCCCTTGTCGCGGCGACACTGGATGTCGACCTCGAGCGACGGCTCGGTGAACGGGAAGAACGACGGCCGGAATCGCATGTTGATGTGGTCGACCTCGAAGAACGCCTTGCAGAACTCGTGCAGGATCCATTTGAGGTGGCCGAGATGCGAGCCCTTGTCGATCACGAGGCCTTCGACCTGGTGGAATTGCGGCGTGTGGGTCGCGTCGGAGTCGATGCGATAGGTGCGGCCCGGGCAGATCACGCGGATCGGCGGCTTCTGGCTCAGCATCGTGCGCACCTGCACCGGCGAGGTGTGGGTCCGCAGCAGCATGCGCGAGCCGTCCGCCTTCGGATTGAAGAAGAAGGTGTCGTGCATCTCGCGGGCGGGATGGCCGACCGGGAAGTTCAGTTTTGTGAAGTTGTAGTCGTCGGTCTCGATGTCGGGACCTTCGGCGACCGCAAAGCCCATGTCGGCGAAGATCGTGGTGAGTTCGTCCCAGACTTGGCTCAGCGGATGGATGCGGCCGGTCTCCGCGGGTGCCTCGCGCAGCGGCAGCGTGACGTCGATGGTCTCGGCGGCGAGGCGCGCATCGAGCGCGGCCGCTTTCAGCACATCGCGCTTGGCCGCGAGCGCCTGCGTCACCGCATCCTTGGCGAGGTTGATCCTTGCGCCCTCGGTCTTGCGCTCCTCCGGCGACATTTTTCCAAGGGTCGCAAGGAGCGCCGAGATCGAACCCTTCTTGCCGAGCGCCGAGACGCGCACCGCCTCGAGGGCGGCCTCGTCAGCGGCGGAGGCGATCTGGTCGAGGATGGATGTTTCGAGCGTTGCGAGGTTGGACACGGTCAATTCCTGCGCTGAGCATGATCCGGTGGGAAGAGCCGGCTTCCGAACCATGCGCCAAAATTCGGCTGGGTTGTCGCCGCCCGAAGGCCGTAACGTCAAGCAAAAAGCCGGTCATTTCGGGCTTGTGGCCGGCAGCATTGAACCCCGCGCAGAGACCGGGCTACCCAAGGGGAGTGCAAGGAGACCCACGCGATGTTGCTGCGATCTTGCCTGGCCGTGCCGGCGGTGCTGTTCATGCTTGCCACGGCGCAGGCCGCGACCGAGGAATGTCCCGCCAAATCGACCCAGATGGACGACATCATCGCGGTGCTGGAGAAGGCGCCGAACTGTAACCGCGCGATGAAGATCTTCGAGGCGTGCGAATACGGCGCCAGCGGAGACGTCCAGTTCGGTGCGGTGGTCGAGAAGAAATGCGAGGCGGACTTCCTGTCCGGCCTCAAGGGCGCGCCGAAGCGGGCGTACCGGCACGAGATGCAGGTCTGCGACCGCAAGTACCGGAATGAATCCGGCACCATGTACATCTCGTTTACGGCGTTCTGCCGGGCGCAGGTCGCCCAGCGCTATTCGCAGAAGGCGCTGAAAGCGGGCTCCACAGCCCGCTAGGATCAGGCTGCCAGCGCGGCCTTGGCCTTTTCGGCGATCGCCTGGAACGCAACCGGCTCGTGGATCGCGAGATCCGACAGCACCTTGCGGTCGACCACGACGCCCGACTTGGAGAGGCCGTTGATGAACACGCTGTAGGTCATGCCGAACGGGCGGACCGCAGCGTTGATGCGCTGGATCCAGAGCGCGCGGAAGGTGCGCTTCTTGCGCTTGCGGTCGCGGAAGGCGTACTGGCCGGCCTTTTCGACAGCCTGCTTGGCAGTGCGGATCGTGTTCTTGCGGCGGCCGTAATAGCCCTTGGCGGCCTTGAAGACTTTCTTGTGCTTGGCGTGAGAGGTCACACCGCGTTTGACGCGAGACATGACGGAAATCCTTGAGATCTAGAAGAAGTGACGGGGCGCCGCGCCACGCGCGGCCGGGTTCAAGCAGATGAGCGCGATCAGGCGTTCGGCAAGAAGTACTTCTTGACGTTGTCGCCGTCGGTCTTGAACAGCACGCGGGTGCCACGGAGCTGACGGATCTGCTTCTTCGTCCGCTTGATCATGCCGTGGCGCTTGCCGCGCTGGGCGTGCATGACTTTGCCAGTGGCGGTCACCTTGAAGCGCTTTTTAGCGCCCGACTTGGTCTTCAACTTGGGCATTTAGCTCTCCTGTCGCCCAACACGAATATCGCCCAAAGAGGCGTTCGGCCGGCTAAAATGCTCGTTAGAGCGTTGAAAGTGCTATGGTTTTTTCCGAATTGAAAGAACCTGCACTGAACGTCGCCACGGCAGCCCTTGATCAGCCGGGCGGCGAAGGCCCGGCTTATGACAGAGGATCGGCGGTTTTGCAACGTTTGAGACGGCGGAACCGGGCCGAGCTCGGCCTGCTCCTTCTCCCTAAAAGGGGAAGGTCGGGATGGGGTCAGCCGCAGACGCCACAGGAGGAGGGAGGCCCGTAGCCCGGATGGAGCGCAGCGAAATCCGGGACGGTGCATCAGCGGCTCGACCTGCCCCGGATTGCGCTCCGCTCCATCCGGGCTACTGGAAAGAAACGGCCCGCCAGAGGTCTGACGGGCTGCTCCATTTTCAGCAAAGCGACGAATTCGAATTAGCGCGGCGCCAGTACCATCACGACCTGGCGGCCTTCGAACCTCGCGTCCTGCTCGACCTTGGCGAACTCGGCAACGTCGGCCTTCACCTTGTCCAAGAGCTTGGTGCCGATCTCCTGGTGCGCCATCTCACGACCGCGGTAGCGCAAGGTGATCTTGACCTTGTCGCCTTCTTCGAAGAAGCGCTGCATCGCGCGCATCTTCACGTCATAGTCGTGATCGTCGATCATCGGGCGGAGCTTGATCTCCTTGATCTCGACGACCTTCTGCTTCTTGCGAGCTTCGGCGGCCTTCTTCTGCGCGGAATATTTGTACTTGCCGTAGTCCATGATCTTGCAGACCGGGGGACTGACGTTCGGCGAAATCTCGACGAGATCCATGCCGGCTTCCATGGCCATCTTGATGGCCACCATGGTTTCGACGGTGCCCTGGTTGACACCATCTGAATCAATCAGCTGGATCTGCGCGTTGCGAATCTCATCATTGGTGCGCGGCCCGTCTTTTGCGACTGTGGGCGGGGCTCTATTGGGACGGCGAATGGGTAACTCTCCAAAGTTGTGAAAGGGAAGGCGGATATTTTGAAGCAAGACGCTGCGACGGGCAAGCGAACTCGCTCTTTTACGCGGCAAAACCGTCAATTGCGAGGCATTTTGGCCACGCCCGGCACATATTGCGGGCGCGCCTGCTCTGCAAGACGGGCGTGCTGTCGTTGACCGCTGCCGCGCGACGATTGAAAAGCGGATATCTGACACGCGAGTGACCAAACCATGAGCCAAACCGCCACATCCGAGCAGGAACCCGCCTTCATCGAGGTCGGCGAGGGCAGTTCGGCTCGCCGGATCGCGGTGCGCGCCCGGGCTGGCAGCAATCCCGGCCTGTTCTGGCTCGGCGGCTTCAAGTCCGACATGACCGGCACCAAGGCGATCGCGCTCGATGCATGGGCCGCCGAGCATGGCCGCAGTTCGGTCAGGTTCGACTATTCCGGCCATGGCGAATCCGGCGGCGACTTCGCCGACGGAACGATCGGCCGCTGGCTCGAGGAGAGCGTCGCGGTGTTCTCGCAGTTCTGCCGCGGGCCGCAGGTCGTGATCGGGTCCTCGATGGGCGGCTGGATGGCGCTGCTGCTGGCCCGCGAGATCGCCAGACGTGCCAGTGCGGGCGGCGACGGCACAGCCCGGCTCGCCGGTCTCGTGCTGATCGCACCGGCGCCCGACTTCACCGAGGAATTGATGTGGAAGGGCTTCTCGCCGGAGATCCGCGCCGAGATCGAGACCAAGGGCGTCTGGCTCAGGCCATCCGAATATGGCGACGGCTCGCCCTATCCGATCACCCGCAATCTGATCGAGGACGGCCGCAACCACTTGCTGCTCGGCAGCCAGATCGACGTCGGCTGCCCGGTGCGCATCCTGCAGGGCGCGCAGGATCCCGACGTGCCGTGGAAGCATGCGTTCGCGCTGGTGCATCGGCTGCCGGCCGAGGACGTGGTGCTGACCATGATCCAGGACGGCGACCACCGATTGTCGCGTCCGCAGGACATCGCGCGGATCATCGCCGCGGTGGCGGAGATCGGCTAGGCTCTCCGTAAAGGGAGAAGCCAATGGATAATACAACAAGCATGCTGCGCGCATTCTGCGACGCGGTCGAGCAGCGCAACGGCAAGGCCTTCGCGAGCCTCTTCACCGAGGACGGCGTCTATCACGATGTGTTCTATGGCGCGTTCGAGGGGCGCGCCAGAATCGCCGAGATGATCGACGACTGGTTCTACCGGACCGCGACCGATTTCCGCTGGGTGATGCACGATCCGGTCAGCGACGGCACGACGCTCTACGCGCGCTACACGTTCAGCTACCGCTCGACCTTGCCGGAAGCCAACGGCGCGCGTGCGATGTTCGAGGGCGTCGCGATCATGCGGCTGCGCGACGGTAAGATCACGTGTTATCACGAGGTCGCCAACACGGCGCCGGCCTTCGTCGATCTGAACTTCGCGCCGGAGCGGATCGCGAAGATCGTCGGCAAGCAGGGCGCCGCGCTGAGGGCCCGGCCGGAGATGAAGCGGCATTTGGATTGATCGAAGCCGCAATTTCTCTGTCGTCATTCCGGGATGCGCCGCCAGGCGCAGGCCCGGAATCCATAACCACGATCGTGAGTATGGATTCCGGGCTCGCGCCAAGGGGCGCGCCCCGGAATGATGACGGTGAAGAGGACCTACGGCGGCGGCGGATTGGTCATCGGCTTGCGCTGGGCGAGCGCCGCGACGGTGGAGGCGCCGATCGGGCCCTGCTCGTCATAGAGCCAGCATTCGCCGATCGCGATGCCGTCGGTGGCGTGATGGTTGACGACCTCGAAGCCGATCCAGTTGCTCACCGGCAAACGGTGCAGATAGATCGTGACGTCGCTGTTGATGTAGCCGAGGCCCTGGTCGCCGGCGTTTGCGAACGGGCTGGCGAAATCCGCGCCGGTCGCGACATGGACGAACGGCGTCATCTTCACGCCCGCGACGAGCTCGCGGACTTCACTCATCCAGAGCCTGCGCTCGCCGAGCGAGCCCATATGGCCGATGATCGGCCGCGTCTCCCATTTGCCGTTCATGCCGAGCCTCGGATCGGCCGGCTTCGGGATCTCCGCGGGCGCCGGCACCTTCCAGTTCGGCGGCGACCACACATTGCCGGGCGCATTTTCCGTCCTGCGCAACAATTGGCAGGAGGCGCGCGCCATGCTGGTGCCGCCGGAGATAAACTCGGCCTCGATCACCTTGATGCGGAGCCCATCGCGCACGAGCTTCGTCGTCACCTCGACCGGTGTCGTGATGTTGGGCAGTCGAAACATGTCGACCGTGAGCCGTGCGGGGACGAAATCAGCGGAGCTGTGGCGCTCCTCGATGACGAAGCCGAGCAGGCCGATCACGACGCGGCCGTGCATCGATTCCGGGCTCCACGGTCCGTTGGCAACTGACGTCGGCATGAAGCCGTCGCCATGTCTGGTGAAGAAGGGCTGGTTTGTCATGGTTGTCGACCATGACGGGAACGGCGCGATGAAATCAAGAGGCGGCTGCCGCGCGCCACTCCAGCTGCACACTGGCATCGGGCTCGCCACCGGCCCGTGACGCCAGCGCCGCGAACGCATCGCGGGCGATCAGTTGCGACAGCGCCCACACCGCGGCGCCGCGCACCAGCGGGCTTGCATCGTCGAGCAGCCGCTGCGCCTCACCGGCGAGGCTTGCATCGCCAGAATTGCCGATCGCGATCAGCACATTGCGGATCAAGCGGTCGCGGCCGATGCGCTTGACCGGCGATTTCGTGAACAGCGCGCGAAACGCGGCATCGTCGAGGCGTGCGAGATCGGCGAGCGCGGGCGCGCGTAACGCGTCGCGCGCCGCAAGCTTCTGCTCGCGTCCCGCCATCGCGAACTTGTTCCACGGACACACCGCGAGGCAGTCGTCGCAGCCATAGATGCGGTTGCCGATGGCCTTGCGGAATTCGTGCGGGATCGGACCCTTGTTCTCGATCGTCAGATACGAGATGCAGCGCCGCGCATCGAGCTTGTAGGGGGCGGGAAACGCCGCGGTCGGGCAGATGTCCTGGCAGGCGCGGCAACTGCCGCAATGATCGGCTTCGCGCTCATCGCTCGGCAGCTCGGTCGCGGAATAGATCGCGCCGAGAAACAGCCACGAGCCGAACTCGCGCGACACCAGATTGGTGTGCTTGCCCTGCCAGCCGATGCCGGCGGCTTGCGCGAGCGGCTTTTCCATGACCGCGGCGGTGTCGACGAACACTTTCACTTCATCGCCGGTCATCGTTGCGAGCCAGCGCGCCAGAATCTTCAGCCGCTTCTTGATCACGTCGTGATAGTCGTCGCCTTGCGCATAGACCGAGATCGCGCCATGCGATCGGCGCGCGAGAATGTTGAGCGGATTGTCGTCGGGCCCGTAATTGACGCCGAGCATGATGATCGAGCGCACGCCACCCCACAGCACGCGTGGGTCCGTGCGCCGCTCCGGATTGGCCGCGAGCCAGTCCATCTCGCCATGGCCGCCGGAGCCGAGGAATTCCAAAAAATATTGTCCGGCCGCGCGCGTCGCATCCGGATCGGTAAAGCCGATGGCATCGAAGCCGAGCGCGCGCGCCTCGCGCGCAAGTGCGGCCTTGAGATCGGACGGAGAGAGCCTGACCGCCTGGTTCAGAAGTCGAGGTCCACATAGGTGCGCGATGCCGGCACCCCCGCCAGCCATTCGCTGAGCAGCGGGCGGAACGACGGGCGGGATTTCACCCGCGCGTACCACGACTTTGCCGCGTCGTCCTCGCTCCATGGCACGTCGCCCAGATAGTCGATCGCCGAGAGATGCGCCGCGGCGGCGAGATCCGCGTAGGTCAGGCGGTCACCGGCGAGATAGTTCCGCGTCTTCGCCAGCCAGCCGATATAGTTCAGATGATAGCGCACATTGACCTTGGCGGCGCGCATGATGTCGGGGGCCGGCGGACCGCCGCCATTATCCTCGCTCATGAAGCGTTTGTAGATCCGCTCGGTCACCAGCGGGTTGGAGGCTTCCTCGAAGAATTTCTCGTTGAACCACGCCATCAGCCGGCGCACCTCGACGCGCTCGGCCGAAGACGTCGGCAGCAGCCGACGTTCGCCGGCATCGAGGCCATGCGTCTCGTCGACATATTCGGCGATCACAGGCGCCCCCGGGATCGGCGGAAAGCCCTCGGCGATCAGCACCGGCGTGGTTGCCGCCGGATTGAGCGCGAGGTACGCCTCGCGCCGCTCCCAGACCCGTTCCTCCACCAGGCGCAGATCGAGGCCATACTCGCCGAGCACGAGGCGAATGAAGCGCGAATGCGGACAGAACGGATGGTGATACAGCGTATACATGAAGCCCTTGGTAGTGTCGTGGCGCTTAAGAAACCATCAACCTGTGTGACCTGAACCTGTGATTTGGCCAGACCAGTTCCGCTCGTCTCTATGTCGCGTCGGCACGCAAACCGGTAGCCACCCCCGCAGATGGTGCGGGTCACAAAAACGCTATAGCCCAGCAAATCGGCCGGGTAACCCATTGTTTGACGATTCTTTGCGATTGCGGCCTATGTGCGAATAAGCGAGAAGAATTCGGTTTTCCACACAGGGCAGATCAGATCATGATGACGGATATGCTGCGGGCGGTGATTCTCGGCATCGTCGAGGGCGTCACAGAGTTCCTGCCGGTTTCTTCGACAGGCCACCTGCTGCTCGCGGAACGCTTCTTCAATCTCGGCGAAGGCAATTTCTGGAAGAGTTTCGCGATCCTGATTCAGCTTGGTGCGATCCTCGCGATCCTCGTGCTCTACTTCACCAGATTGTGGCGCGTCGCGCTCGGCATGTTCTCCAACCCCGACGACCGCCGCTTCGTGATCGGCGTGCTGGTGGCGTTCCTGCCCGCCGTCGTGATCGGCCTGATCGCCGGCAAATACATCAAGGAATTCCTGTTCAATCCGTGGGTGGTCTGCTTCACGCTGATCGTCGGCGGCGCCGTCCTGCTCTGGGTCGATCAGCTCGATCTCAAAGTGTACGAGGACGATGCGACCCGGTTCCCGCTGTTGATGTATTTCTGGATCGGCGTCGCGCAGTGCCTGGCGATGATCCCCGGCGTGTCGCGCTCCGGCGCCAGCATCGTGGCGGCGATGCTGCTCGGCGCCGACAAGCGCTCGGCGGCGGAGTTCTCGTTCTTCCTCGCGATCCCGACCATGATCGGCGCGTTCGCCTATGATTTCTACAAGAACCGCGCCGACTTCACCTCGGACAATCTCAGCGTCATCGCGGTCGGTTTCGTGGTCTCCTTCATCGTTGCAATGGTCGTGGTGAAGACGTTCCTCAACTACGTCACCCGCCACGGCTTCACCTTCTTCGCCTGGTGGCGCGTGATCGTCGGCACGCTCGGCCTGATCGCGTTGGCGATGGGACGGTAAGGCGCGCTCCGCTGTCGTCCCTGCGAAAGCAGGGGCCGATAACCCCAAGTCTTTGTTGGTTACGCGCGATGGGGCCACAGCTCCGCACAAAGCGGACATTTGTGGCTATGGGTCCCGGCCTTCGCCGGGACGGCGGGTGGAGAGTGCTTACGCGCTCTTCTTCTGGAACTGCCCCGTCGCGCGGAAGCGCCAGAGATATTGCGGGGCGATCGCTTCCATCGAATCGGGCGTGATGCCGAGGCCGGCGAAGGTCAGACCGGCGGCCTTGGCGGCGTCGGACACCACATTGTCCGAGCGCAGCATCGCGACCTGATCCGGGGTCAACGTGAACGGCCCCGGCGCGAATTGCAGGACATACGACTGCAGCTTGGCGAGGCCGAACGGCAGCGGCGCCAGCATGCGGTCGCGCTGGGTGATCTGAAGGATGATCTGCATCACCTCGCGCATGGTCAGCACTTCCGGGCCGCCGAGCTCGTAGGTCGCGCCCGGCTTCGCCTTGCCGTCGACGGCATCGGCCACGGCGTCCGCGACGTCGGCGACATAGGCCGGCTGCACCTTGTTGACGCCACCGCCGACCAGCGGCAGCACCGGCGACATCCGCGCCAGCGCCGCAAAGCGGTTGGTGAATTGATCCTCGGGCCCGAACAGCAGCGACGGCCGCATGATGGTGGCCTGCGGCAGGGCCGCCTGCACCGCCTGCTCGCCTTCCGCCTTGGCGCGGTAATAGCCCGACAGCGAATCCTTATCGGCCCCGATCGCCGAGACGTGGACCATCTTGGCGCCTGCTGTAGCGGCCGCCTTGGCGATGGTCTCGGCGCCCTTCACCTGCACCGCGTCAAAGCTCTGCCCGCCGCCCTCGGCCAGGATGCCGACCAGGTTGATGGCGATATGCGAATCACGCATCGCCGCCTCGACCGAGGCCGGGTAGCGCACATTGGCCTGGACGGCATGAATCTGCCCGACGCGGCCGAGCGGCTGCAGGTGGCCGGCCAGCTCAGGCCGCCGCACCGCGACTCGCACGCGGTAATCGCGCTTGCAGAGCGCCCGGACCACGTTCCGTCCCAGAAAACCCGATCCGCCGAAGACCGTGACGAGCGTTTCCAGGTTCGATGCCATGAGGTCCATTCCTGCCGGATTCGAGAGCGATTGGGCGTATTTAGCGCTTCTCGCGATACGCCATCAGCCCAATCCTGTACAGGCTATTTGAATTTCCAATCGCGAATTTGACAAGCGCGTAACCGATCCTTACTAAGCCGCTCCACATGCCCAGGTGGCGGAATTGGTAGACGCGCTGGCTTCAGGTGCCAGTGGCTTAACGGCCGTGAAGGTTCGAGTCCTTTCCTGGGCACCACCCCCTTTTTAAGCGATTGAAATCGCTAACGTTCGTGGGGCGGGTTAGGCGAAGCCGTGACCCGCCACCGACGAGGGCGTTTGGGCTTCAGGCAGCACTGATCTTAGAAGTAAGCGGATCGTTGCGTCGCTGCCTAACGAGATCAATCCAGTATCGACAAGACCAATCGGACGAGACGGCCAGCCCGCGCCACCAATTGGTCCGCGCTGGCCGATTCAAGCTCGTCCCGGCCGCCATACCTCCAGATCCGCGACCGCCCATCACACCACCCGCCGCCCCGCGCGCTTTGCGATCGGCCGCTGCACAAAATACATCGCGATCAGCGAGATCATCGAGCTCGCTACCACGACATAGCCGATGCGGTCGAAATGCAGCAGCGAGCCGTCCGGATTTTCGGCGACGATCGCGGCTGCCGCCACCGAGCCGAGCCCGCCCGACAATTGCTGCACCGACGCTGAGACCGCGCTGAACGAGCCGCGCTGGCTGGCGTCCGGAATCGCCGACATCAGCGCCTGCGACGGGATCATGCGCGAGAAGATGCCGACGAACATCAGCACATTGACGATGATCGCGGTCAGCAGCGAGACGTGGCCGAGGTGGGTGTAGATCAGCACCATGATGGCCGACACCATGCAGCCGAAGATGAAGGTCGGATATTTGCCGAACGCATCGCTGGCGCGGCCGACCAGCGGTCCCATCAGGATGCTGAACAGCCCGGAGACCAGATAGATCGTCGGCAGATGGACGATATCGATGCCGAGATTGTGCACGGTGAAGGCGCTGCCGAACGGCATCAGCATGAAGCCGCCGGTCGCCAGCAGCGTCGTGACCAAAAAGGCCAGCGTGTAGCGCGGCTGCGCGACGGTTGAGATCAAATGCTGGAACGGGTTGCGGTCGTGCTGCAGCTTGAGATGCCCGTCGACCGGCTCCATCACCAGCGCGATGGTGGCGATCGCCGCGATCGACAGGCCGACGATAGCGACGAAGCAGACGTGCCAGTTCCAGTGATTGGCCAGGAAAAGTCCGGCGGGCACGCCGAGCACCTGGCTCGCGGCGAACGCGGTCTGGATGAAGCCCATCACCCGGCCGCGCAGATGCAGCGGAAACAGGTCGGTGACGATGGCGAGCACGACGGAGCCGATCACCCCGCCGAACAGGCCGGTGACGATGCGGCCGAGCAGCAAGATATGGAAATTCTGCGCCAGTGCGCACAGCACGGTGCCGAACGTGAAGCCGACATAGAAGAACAGCAAGAGCCGCTTGCGGTCGAAGCGATCGGCAAAGCCGGCGGCGAGGATGCCGGAAATGCCCGCCGCGAACGCATAGGCCGAGACCGCGACGCCGAACTGGCCGGCCGTGATGTTGAGCGACGGCATCAGGATGGCGCCGAGCGGTGACATGATGATGAAGTCGAGGATCAGGGTGAACTGCGTGAAGGCAAGCAGCGCGATCAGGAGCGATTGATAGCGCGAAAAGCCGCGTTCCTGCGGCTCGTCGATCGGCGCGGCGATGGTCTGTTCCGACATGAGGCTCATTTCACTGAAGGGTAAGTGCGGGCTGGCAACAAATAGGGAGCGCTTGGGATGATTTCACGGGGCTGCACATCACAAGTTCCACCGGAAGCGGCCCGGTCGACGGGCCGTCGCGCGAGCAAATCTGTGTCCGAGCGGCTTCGCGAGAGTTGAAGCGCGTACCGCGTTGTGGCCGGGGAGGCCTGCAACGCGGGCGCTCTGTACATCATGGACATGAAAGCGTATGCACGCAAAGGATGTGAATCGAAGTAATACAGCTGAAGGTTCCGTCTGTGGCGATCCAGCAACAGATCGTCACAAAACGTCTCAAGCTTGAACGGAGCGGATCAGCCGACGCTGAGAGCGGGGCAGGGGGTACAGGTGGCGTGAGGCCGGGGTCGGGTTCGCGCCGAGGTTGGAGTAAGGGCATGGTTTCATCGCGGCTTGCGGCGATCCTGTCGTGCACTCTGGGTGGCGGCTGTCTTCTATCGGTCTCGCAGGCGTTTGCCGCCTGCGACAGTCTTGCGCCGGTGAGCGGTCAGACGGTGACATGCTCGACCACGACGCCGAATCCCTCGCCCGCAGGCGTGCAGGCCGCAGCCGGCAGCTCGAACGTCACCGTGAACGTGCTGCAGGGCGCCGGCATCACGCCAGGCGCCGGTGCGACCGCGATCGGCCTTGTCTCCAGCAGCGCCGCCACCAACAACGGCACGTTGACCATCAGCGGCGGCGGCACCGGAATCCTCGGCAGCGGCGACGGCAATGTCTTCACCAATGCTGCGTCGGGCGTGATCACGACCACGGGCGCCGGCAGCAATGCGATCGCCGCCAGCAGCAACGGCAACACGCTGATCAACAACGGCACGATCACGACGCAGAACGGCACCTCGCGCGGGCTTGCCATCACCGGTCTCACGCAGCACAACAACAATACGCTGATCAATACCGGGACCATCACGACCCAGGGCCCGCAGTCGCACGGCCTCTATGTGCAGACCGGCGACAGCAACAGCTTCACCAATAGCGGCACCATCACCACGGCCGGCGCCGGTGCGCGTGCGATCTTCTCCGCCGGACAATTCATGACCATCACCAACACCGGCACGCTGCTGACGACCGGCGGTGATGCCGGCGGCACCGCCAACAACACCGTCTTCATGCAAGGCAATGCCGCCGTCCTGCGTAACAGCGGCACCATCGAGGCGCGTGGCGTCAATGCCGACGGTGTGTTCTCCAACACCGCCGGTTCGTCGTTCACCGCGCGCATCGAGAACCTCGCCGGCGGCAAGATCATCAGCCAGAACGGGCCCGCGATCCGCACGCTCAACGGCGCCACCACCATCGTCAATGCCGGCCTGATCGCCGGCAACAGCGGCACGGCGCTCGCGGGCGGCGGCGGCGCGGTGACGATGATCCTGCAAACCGGCTCGCAGATATCAGGCCTTGCCGATGGCGGCGGCGGCAACAACCAGGTGCGGCTGCAAGGCAGCGGCACGGCCGACAATGCGTTCGCGCGCTTCCAGACGTTGACGATGGAGGGCACTGACTGGACCTGGGCCGGCACCGGCACCTTCGCCAACACCTTCATCAACAGCGGTTCGCTGACGCTGCAGACCTCGCTGACCGGCAATGTGTCGATTGCGGCGGGGACCAGCCTGCTGGCCGGCAACGGCGCCAATCCGTCGATCACGTCGTTTCCGGGCGGGCCGCCGATCACCGTCACCAACGCCGGCGTCATCAATCTCACCAATGGCGGCGCCACCGCAGCGAACAGCCTGACGATCGCAGGCAACTATGTCGGCAATGGCGGCGGGCTTTATCTGCGCACCGTGCTCGGTGGCGACGGCTCACCGTCGGATCGGCTCGTCATCTCCGGCGGCACTGCGTCGGGCTCGACCGCGGTGACCGTCACCAATGCCGGCGGCGCTGGCGCGCTGACCACCGCGGACGGCATCATGGTGGTGCAAGCGGTCAACGGCGGAAGCACGGCCCCCGGTGCATTCGGCCTCTCCAACGCCGTCGTGGCCGGCGCGCACGAATATCTGCTGTTTCGCGGCGGCGTCTCGGCCGGCAGCGCCGACAACTGGTATCTGCGCTCGCAGCTATTGCCCGGCACCTCGTCGCCGGCGCCGCCGGCTGCACCCGCACCAACGCCGCCGGCCTCGCCCAACGTGGTGCCGCCGCCCGCGATGCTGCCCGCCGAGGACCTGTCGTCGCTGACGCCGCCGCCGGCAGGCGCCGCACCCGTCGAGTTCTACCGCGAGGAAGTCGCGGTCTATTCGGCGTTGCCTCAGGTCGCGCAGAAGCTCGGGCTCGCAACGCTCGGCACCTTCCATCAGCGCCAGGGCGATCAGGCCATGCTGACCGCCGGCGGCGAACAGCCGGCGGCGTGGGCGCGCGCGTACGGTTCGCATAGCTCGCAGAGCTGGGCTGGCACGGTCAGCCCGTCCTTCGACGGCACCATGGCCGGCGTGCAGGTCGGCGTCGATATCCTGCGCTTTGAATCGGCGCCCGGGCATCATGATCGCGCGGGCTTGTTCTATGCGTATGGCTGGGCCAGCGGCACCATCAACGGCTTCGCGCTCGGCATGAACAACGTCCGCACCGGCACGCTCTCGATCGACAGCCAGAATGTCGGCGGCTACTGGACCCATATCGGTCCCTCAGGCTGGTACGTCGACGCCGTGCTGATGGGCAGCTTCTACGGTGCAAGCCCGCAGTCGGATCGTCAGGTCGGCGCGCTTGTGTCGGGCACCGGCGTCGCCGCGTCGCTGGAAGCCGGCGTGCCGATCCCGCTGAACCGCTTTCTCGCGATCGAGCCGCAGGCGCAACTGATCTGGCAGCGCCAGTCGTTCGACAGCTTCAACGACATCTTCTCCAGCGTCGCGCCCGGCAGCGCCGATACGCTGACCGGCCGGCTCGGCGTGCGCGTTCCCGCGACCTTCATTGTCGGCACCGCCGAACTGCGTCCCTATCTCGAAGCCAATCTCTGGCACACGGCTGCGAATGACCGCAGCATCGCCTTCGCGACCACCGACCTGATCGGCGTGCAAAGCCGCGGCACCGCCGTCGAGATCGGCGCCGGTGTTACCGCGCAGCTCAATCGCACGATCAGCGCCTATGCGAGCGCGGGTTACACGACGTCGGTGGACAGCACCCGCCGTGACGACATCACCGGCCGGTTCGGACTGCGCGTCAGCTGGCAATAATGGCGCACTTGCGTGGGCGCTGTGGACTGCCCAAGCCATTGTCTCCGCTGCACAATGGCGCTAAACCCTGAACCATCTGTGCGTGCACAATGAGGTTCGCGTTGCCGGCGCTCCGCCCTTGACGGGCTTTGACGCCGAGACGCAAGCCAAGGCTTGGACAACGAGGCTTGATGCACGCTCGCCTGTCGGGGAATTGAACGATAGCTTGTCCCGAGAGCGATTCGACGAGGTTTTTGACAGCATGACCATCCGCCTGCATCGCGGCGACCTGCCTGATCTGTCCCGCTACACCGATTCCGTGGCAATCGACACCGAGACCATGGGACTGCATCCGCACCGTGACCGGCTCTGCGTGGTGCAGATGTCGAACGGTGATGGCACCGCCGACGTGATCCAGATTCCGAAGGGGCACACCGACTCGCCGAACCTGAAGGCGCTGCTCGCCAATCCTGCGATCACCAAGATCTTCCATTTCGCCCGGTTCGACGTCGCGGTGCTCTACAACACGTTCGGCGTGATGCCGGCGCCGGTCTATTGCACCAAGATCGCCTCGCGCCTGTCGCGCACCTATACCGATCGCCATGGCCTGAAGGATCTGGTGCGCGAGGTGCTGAACGTCGAATTGTCGAAGCAGCAGCAGTCGAGCGACTGGGGTGCGCAAAGCCTCAGCGAGGCTCAGCTCGCCTATGCCGCCTCTGACGTTCTGCATCTGCATGCGCTGCGCGACAAGTTGAATGTCATGCTGGCGCGCGAGGGACGCACGGATCTCGCGAAGGCCTGCTTCGATTTCCTCCCCGCCCGCGCCAGGCTCGATCTCGACGGCTGGGAGGCCGAGGACATCTTCGCCCATTCGTGATTTCGCCCGTTCATGATGGGCGCCGAATTCGTCGCAGCGGGGCCGGTTCCGCCCCGTTTCGGCCAAACTGTTCACGCGTGGTCCGCCTTGAAGTCGGCTTGGGGGGCGCGACGCGAGGTCCGGGCTGCATATTGGGGCGGCTCCGGCTAGAATAGGGGCAATTTCGCGCCTCTGGAGCTCAGGTGAATTCGGTTCAGAATCCAGCCCAGAATCCCGGCTATGTCACGGGCCTCGAGGCGCGCTTTGCCGCCGCCGCGCGGCACAGCCGCATGGTGCGGATCCTCCGGATCGCGGTGCCCGCGGTGGTCGGGCTGTCGATGGCCTCGATCATCTTCGTCTCGGTCTACAATCCATTCCGCGAGATGATCCCCAAGCTGCCGGTCGAGATGGACAACCTCGTGGTGTCAGGCACCAAGATCACGATGGAATCGCCGCATATCGCCGGCTTCTCGGCCGAAGGCCGGCCCTATGAGATGTGGGCCAAGGCGGCGATCCAGGACGTCACCGATCCTGATCATGTCGAGCTGAAGACGATCCGCGCCAAGGTGGCGCAGCAGGATCAGTCGACGGTGACGATGGATGCGCGCACCGGCTTCTTCGACAACAAGAAGCAGCTGCTCGACCTGCGCGAGGATATCTTCCTGCAATCGTCCACCGGCTATGAGGCCAAGCTGACGCAGGCCTTCGTTGACATCAACAAGGGCAACGTGTCGTCGGACGAGCATGTCGATGTCAAGCTGCTCGAAGGCACGCTGACCGCCGACCGCCTCAGGATCTACAACAGCGGCGAGCTCGTGCGGTTCGAAGGCAATGTCGTGATGAACCTGGACAAGCTTGGCGACAACAATCCGAGCCCGCCCGCCGAGCCCGCGCCACCTCCGCCGCCACCGAAGCCGCGCAAGTCCGCCAACCCGAAATGAATTTGATGATGAGACGTTTTCCGCACGGCATCGCAATTGCGGCCTTTCTGCTCACGCTGTTCGCAGCCGGCGCTGCGTCCGCGCAGGGCTCGATGAGTGGCGTTCCCAACGCCATGCAGGGATTTTCGCAGAACCGCGACCAGCCGATCCAGATCGAGGCCGCCTCGCTCGAAATGCGCGACAAGAAGAAGGAGGCGACCTTCGCCGGCAATGTGAAGGTCGTGCAGGGCGACACCACCATGACCTCGAAGGTGCTGGTCGTGTTCTACGAGGATAAGTCGACCCAGACGCCGGCGCCGGCTGCGGGCGGCACCAAGGCTGCCGCCGCTCAGAAAGGCGCGCCGATCCAATCGGCAACGCCCGGCCCCGGCGGCGCGTCCTCGATCAAGCGCCTGGAGGCGAAGGGCAATGTCGTCGTCACCCAGAAGGATCAGGTCGTCACCGGCGAGACCGCGATCTTCGACACCAAGACCAACCTGATCACCATGCTCGGCGGCGGTGGCGGCCAGGTGGTGCTGACCCAGTGCCAGAACGTGCTGCGCGGCGACCGTCTGCTGGTCGACATGACCACCGGCGTCTCGCGGGTGGAATCCGACAGCGGCAAGGTGCAGGGCCTGTTCATCCAGTCGCAGGGCGGACAGAACGGCAAGGGCGGCTGCGGCGCGCCGGCTGCCCCCGGTGCGGCCCCAGCAGCCCCGTCGCCGCTTCAACTGCTTCCGGGTAGCAAGTCGAAATAGGCTTCACAAAGTAAGCTTCACGTAAGGTGAAGTAGAATCAATAAGTTAGATAATATTTTGCGACCGCGAGGTTGAAGCGCGCGGGACGAGACTGTATCTACTCCAGCGGCCCGGCCGGACGATGTGCCTTTGAGGGGGAGTTATGTTGGCCGGGACAGGGGCATCCATTCATTCAAGGCGCATGCTGGCGCTTTGCCGTGCGAATCGATTGGTGCGCAGGCAAGGTCGCGGGATCACCGTGAAAGGCTGAAGCGAAGCGGGGATGGTGGATTTTCTCGGCATGTTCCGGCGGCGCCCTGCGAAACGCAGTTCCGGATTTGCGCGCGCGCATGACGACATCACGGCGCTCGGCGATCAGTTCGGCGAGATGCTGACGTCACCGGTGCGCGACGCGCCGCCGATGGCGCGCGCCGCTCCGGTTCCCGCCGTCGAGCTGCCGCGATCCCAACCCGCAGCAGCACCCGCCCCGGCGCGGGCGAGGCCGGCCAGGAATCCGGCTAAGAACAACGCCGCTTCGGCGCCGCAGCTTATCAAGCGGCCGGGCTACCTGGCTGTGCATAGCGTGGAAAAGAGTTTTGGCAGCCGCCAGGTCGTGCGCGGCGTCAGCATCTATGTGCGCCGCGGCGAGGCGGTCGGCCTGCTTGGGCCGAATGGGGCCGGCAAGACCACCGTGTTCTACATGATCACCGGCCTGATCAAGGCCGATCGCGGCGCTATCGAGCTCGACGGCCACGACGTCACCAAGCTGCCGATGTATCAGCGCGCGCGACTCGGCATCGGCTATCTGCCGCAGGAAGCTTCGATCTTCCGCGGCCTGACGGTCGAGCAGAACATCCGCGCGGTGCTCGAGGTCGTCGAGCCCTCGAAGAAGAAGCGCGAGCACGAGCTGGATTCGCTGCTCGACGAGTTCAACATCACGCGGCTGCGCAAGAGCCCGTCGATCGCGCTGTCCGGCGGCGAGCGCCGCCGCGTCGAGATTGCGCGCGCGCTGGCGACGCGCCCGAACTACATGCTGCTTGACGAGCCGTTCGCCGGCATCGACCCGATCGCGGTCGGCGACATCCAGGACCTCGTGCGCCATCTCACCAACCGCGGCATCGGCGTGCTCATCACCGACCACAACGTCCGCGAGACGCTCGGCCTCACCGACCGTGCCTATATCGTCTATGCCGGTGAAATCTTGACTGAGGGCAGCCCGGAGGAGATCGTTAACGACCCGGATGTACGCAGGCTTTACCTTGGCGAGGAATTCCGCCTGTAGCCCAAATTTTGCATCCGTCAAGCCGTGTACATCCCAAGCGGACTAAGATAAGCAAGAATCGAGCCAATTTTTAGGATCGATCTTGCCTCCATGGCGCTGACGCAAAGACTAGAGTTCCGCCAGTCGCAGTCGCTGGTAATGACGCCGCAGCTGATGCAGGCGATCAAGCTGCTGCAACTGTCGAACCTGGATCTGTCGGCCTTTGTCGAGGAAGAGCTGGAGCGCAACCCGCTGCTCGAGCGGGCCGCCGACGGGCCGGAACCGCCGGTGGCGGGCGAGCCGGCGATGGAGCGGCCGGACTACGGCGATTCCGATGGTTCCTCGAGCTACGGAGACGAGGGCGAGGCGTCCGACATGACCGCAGGCTCCAGCGGCGAAGCCGGCTTTGAGCCCGGCCAGGAGGAGTGGCTGAACCGCGACCTCGGCACCCGCGCCGAGATCGAGCAGACGCTCGATACCGGGCTCGACAACGTGTTTTCCGAAGAGCCGGCCGAAGCCGCCGCGCGGGCCGCGCAGGACGCGCCGCCGTCGGTCTATACCGAATGGGGTGGCGGCGCCTCCAGCGACGACGAATACAATCTCGAAGCCTTCGTGGCCGCTGAGCTGACGCTCGCCGACCATCTCGCCGAACAGCTCGCGGTGGCGTTCTCGGCGCCGGCGCAGCGCATGATCGGGCAGTATCTGATCGACCTGGTCGACGACGCCGGCTACCTGCCGGCCGATCTCGGCCAGGCCGCCGAGCGGCTCGGAGCGTCGCAGCAAGCGGTCGACGAGGTCGTCGCGGTGCTGCAGAAGTTCGATCCGCCGGGCGTGTGCGCGCGAAACCTGAGCGAGTGCCTGGCGATCCAGCTGCGCGAGCTCGATCGCTACGATCCGGCGATGCAGGCGCTGGTCGAGCACCTCGATCTGCTCGCCAAGCGCGACATCGCGGCCTTGCGAAAGCTGTGCGGCGTCGACGACGAAGACATCACCGACATGATCGCGGAGATCCGCCGGCTCGATCCGAAGCCGGGGTTGAAGTTCGGCACCGCGCGGACGCAGACCATGGTGCCCGACGTTTACGTGCGTCCGGGCCCCGACGGCGGCTGGCATGTCGAGCTCAACAGCGACACTCTGCCGCGCGTCCTCGTCAACCAGACCTATTACTCTGAGCTGTCGAAGACGATCCGCAAGGACGGTGACAAGTCGTACTTCACCGACTGCCTGCAGAACGCGACCTGGCTGGTCCGCGCGCTCGATCAGCGCGCCCGCACCATCCTGAAGGTCGCAACCGAAATCGTCCGCCAGCAGGACGGATTCTTCACCTATGGCGTCGCGCACTTACGTCCGCTCAATCTGAAGGCGGTGGCGGATGCGATCCAGATGCATGAATCGACGGTGTCGCGCGTCACCGCCAACAAATACATGGCGACCAATCGCGGCAGTTTTGAATTGAAGTATTTTTTCACCGCGTCGATCGCCTCCGCCGACGGCGGCGAGGCGCATTCGGCCGAAGCGGTGCGTCACCACATCAAGCAATTGATCGACGGCGAGGCGGCGTCGGCGATTCTGTCCGACGACACGATCGTGGAACGTTTGCGCGCTTCGGGCATTGATATTGCCCGCCGCACCGTCGCGAAGTACCGCGAGGCGATGCGGATACCATCCTCGGTGCAGCGCCGCCGTGACAAACAGAGCATGCTCGGTAATGCCCTTTCGGCTCCTGCCTCCTCGCCCGACCGCTCGCGCGATACAGCCCCCGTTTAGGTTACTTTGTCAGGATGACCCCGTCCGAGTACGGGCAGGATCATGCCCTCGTTGCGTTCGCGTCAAATCGCGATAGTCTCAATCTTTCCTGGCGAAGCGTCGTCCAGCAAGGGAGGTGACCGGAAGCCCAGCAAGCATCATGCTCCTGCAAGAGTGATCGAGGCATCCAGCAATTGAGGCATCAAATGACCCTTCGAATCTCGGGAAAGAGCATCAGCATCGGCGAGGCGCTTCGCGCGCGCGTCAGCGAGCGCACCGACGAGGTCCTGCGAAAGTATTTTGATGGCAACTATTCCGGTCACATCACGCTGAGCAAGGATGGCTTCGGCTTCCGAACCGACTGCTCGCTGCATCTGGATTCCGGCATCACGCTGGAAGCCGAATCCAACGCCGCCGACGCCTATGCCAGCGCGGACGCCGCGCTCTTGATGATCGAGAAGCGCCTGCGCCGCTACAAGAGCCGGCTCAAGGACCGCTCGGCCCGCAAGACCTACACCGCGAACGCTGCGTTTGCCGAATTGAACGGCGTCGGGCTCGACGCGCCGAGCTACGTCATCGAGGCGCCCGAGAACGAGGATGAGGTCACCGAATACAGCCCGGTGATCATTGCCGAGGCAACCACTGCGCTGAAACGGCTGTCGGTCAGCGAAGCCGTCATGGAGCTCGATCTGACCGGCGCCTCCTGCCTGGTATTCCAGCATGGCGGCAGTGGCCGGTTGAACATCATATACCGCCGTACGGACGGCAATGTCGGCTGGGTCGACCCGCCGGCGGTGAGCCCCTGAGGATATATGGCCCATGGCATTGACGTCCGAAGCCAGCCCTGCTTATGGTCCGCCGCCTCCAGCAATAAGGGGGCGGAACAGGGTTCGCAGGTGTTGGCACCGCCGATACGTTGGAGTAGAAGCCCTGCCAGCTGGACCCGGGCTAAGCCCGCATCCCACCTCAACTTCTTGACGCCGCCGCTGTAAAGCCTATTTCGCAACCTGACGGTTCATTCACCTCGGAACGTCCCAATGCCGATTACCGATTTGGTCGCACCCGAGGCGATTCTCCCGGCTTTGAAAGTCATCAGCAAGAAGCAGGCGCTGCAGGAACTCGCCGCGCGTGCGTCCGCTTTGACCGGGCAGAACGAACGCGCGATCTTCGAGGTGCTGCTGCAGCGCGAGAAGCTGGGCACCACGGCGGTCGGCTATGGCGTCGCCATTCCGCACGGCAAGCTGCCCAAGCTGGAGAAGCTGTTCGGCTTCTTCGCCCGTCTCGAGCGCCCGATCGATTTCGAGGCGATGGACGGCCAGCCGGTCGATCTGATCTTCCTGCTGCTGGCGCCCGAAGGCGCCGGCGCCGATCACCTCAAGGCGCTGGCGCGCATCGCCCGCCTGCTGCGCGACCAGGACGTCGCCAAGAAGCTGCGTGCCTCGCGCGACGCGCAGGCGATCTACTCGGTGCTCGCGCTGCCGCCGGCGAGCGCGGCGTAATCACTCGGCGCGCGATTATCATCTGAGCAGTTGTCGGCTGTTGCGCGCTTGCGCATCGGCAATATGCGTCGCCATCAGGTCCGTAGCCCCGATGAAGCGAAGCGCAATCCGGGAATCTCGCCGTCGGTACGGATCCCGGATTTCGCTGCGCTCCATCCGGGCTACGAAGCGTTCGCAAGTCTCTCAACAGATCGTCGGCAGCAGACGGCGGACTTCGTCGAGCAGATCGGGGATCGCCTTCTCGTCGCTGGCGAGGTGCCTGAGCAGCGCGCTCTGGAACAGGCCGTCGAATAGCGCGTAGAGCGCAGCCGGAGACGATGCCGGCTTCCTGTTGCCCAACTCGGCGTAGCGCGTGGCGATGCGCCAGATCATCGCTTCCAGGCTCTTGTCTATCTCGAGCACGTCCTTGCGAAACGCGGGCTCGAACATCGCCTGCGAGCGCAGGTCATACCAGAGCCGGTGCATGCGGGCTTCGTCCTGCAACGTCGCCGCGAGCTTGGCGAGGAAGCCTTCGGTCAATTCGTCGCGGCTTCGTGCCGTCGTCACCACCTCGTCGTAGCGCGTCACGCATTTCGCCTTGTAGTGACGGACGCAGCAGCAGATCAGATCGAGCTTGTCGCTGAAGTAGTAGTGAAACACGCCGTGCGTGAACGCGGAGTTCTGCGCGATCTCGCGCAGGCTGGTGCGCGCGAAGCCGAGCTCGCCGAGTGTTTCCAGCGCGGCCTCCGCAAGCTCGACGCGTCGTGCGTTGAACTTCTCGTCGCGCAGCGTCTCGGCCGCCACCGCCACGCGTTGGGCCGCTCCTGTCGCTTGCCGCGCCATCTGGTGCCTTTCCTGTCTCTTCCCTGCAGCAACTTATACCGCGCGAACCGCAGCGCACTCCATCTCTTCACAATCATCCTCTTTGACACTTGTCAAATTCAGGCTTGACAAGTGTCAAGTTCCTGGACGAGGGTTGGCGCAATAATTTGGACAACCGTCAAGACGGCTGACCTAACGACATCAAGGAGGGAATGCACTGCCGGGCGCGCCAACGCTGCGCCCCGCCGACGCCGGCCGTGACCACCAATGCGCTCAGAATGCGCAAGGCCGCCGAGCGTGCTGTCGATCGCCAAGGCACCGATCAATCACCAAGCAAAGGGAGGACTACGTCATGAGTGCGAAGAGCCTTGAAGGCAGGAAAGCCCTGGTCACCGGCGGCGCCCGGGGGATTGGCGCGGCGATCGCGCAGGCGCTGGCGCGGTCCGGCGCCGCGGTCATGATCGGTGATATTCTCGACGATGCCGGCAAGGCCAGCGCCGCCGAGATCGCCAAGGCCGGGGTGAAAACCGGCTTCGTCAAGCTCGACGTCACCGACGACGCGCAATGGGAGCGGGCCGTCGCCGCAACGGTCGAAACCCTCGGCGGCTACGACATCCTGATCAACAATGCCGGCATCGAGATCACCTCGCTGGTCGCCGACATCAAGGCCGAGGACGCGCGCCGCATGTGCGACGTCAACATCGTCGGCACCGTGCTCGGCATGAAGCACGCCTTCCGCGCGATGCGGCCGGGCGGAGCCGCGGGCAAGGGCGGTGCAGTCGTCAACATCGCCTCGGTCGCAGCGACGATCGCCTTTCCGAGTATCGCCGTCTACTCCGGCACCAAATCCGCCGTCGATCGCATGACGCGGGTCGGCGCGATGGAAGCCGGCAAGCTCGGCTATGGGGTGCGGGTGAATTGCATCTATCCCGGCCTGATCCCGACCGACATGGGCCTGCAGCTCGCCAATGACATCGTGAAGATCGGTCTTGCGCCCGACGTCAACGCCGCCGTCGGCTCGGTGGTGGAGCAGACGCCGCTCGGCAAGCTCGCCGAGGTCTCCGACATCGCCGACGCCGCGGTGTTCCTGTGCTCGAACGAGGCCCGCTTCATCACCGGCATCGGCCTTCCGGTCGATGGCGGCATGGGCATGTAGCAACAAGGCCGACAACAAGCATTTCGGAGGATCGCAATGAGCGAGAAGAAGCCCGTCATCGTCTATGGCGCTTCCGGCTACACCGGCCGGCTGGTCTGCGAATATCTGCGTGAGTACAACATCCCCTTCATCGCCGCCGGTCGCAGCGGCGAGAAGCTCAATGCCGCGATGAAGTCGAACGTGGCCGGCATCGAGACCGCCGACTACGAGGTGGTGACGGTGCCGCACACCGTGGCGGCGCTGACCGAATTGTTCAAGGGCGCCTCGGTGGTGCTCAACACCGTGGGACCGTTCGCCAAGTTCGGCGGCGAGGTGGTGCAGGCCTGCCTGGCTGCCAAGTGCCACTACACCGACACCACCGGCGAGCAGGACTGGCTGATCACGCTCGAGCAGGAGTTTGGCACCAAGTTCGCCAATGCCGGCCTGCTGCTCGCGCCGGGCATCGCGCAGATGTACACCACCGGCGAGATCGCCGCGCAGCTGTGCCTGGAGACGCCCGGCCTGGACACGCTTGATATCGCCGTGTTCTGGGGCGGCAGCCCGACCATCGCCTCGACGCAGACCATCCTGGTCAACGCCGCGATGGCCAAGGCTTACTACCTGGAGCAGAACAAGTACGTCGAGCATCAGCCCGATGCCGGCCTCTACAACCTCGCCATCCCCGGCCAGCACGAACTGGCGCTGGCGCTGCCCTGGGGCGGCACCTCGCACCCGGTGTGGTTCAAGCGCGATCCGCGCGTGGCCAACGTGAAGGTGCTGGGCGGCGTGTTCAACCGCGCGCTGATGCTGGGCGTGCCGCAGATCGTTGCCGCCGCGCTGGAAGCGACCAAGGACATGAAGCCCGACGAGCGCTACGCCGCGCTGGCGCAGACTGCTGCCGGCGTGATGAACACCATGCCGCCGCGCGAGAACCCGCGCGTCAACAAGTCGTTGGATTCGGTGTACGCCTCCGGCCCGCTGGGGCGCGCGCACTGCGTCATCTACGGCAACAGCAACTACAAGCAGACCGGCATGCTGCAGGCCTTTGCCGCGGCGTACCTGCTGCAACAGCGGCCCAAGCGCGTGGGCTTCGCCTCCGCCTGCCAGGCGTTCGGCCATCACGAACTGCTCGGGCAATTGCGCAGCTTCGGCCTGGTCGGCAAGCCGGTCCTGACCGTGCACGATTGAGCTTGAGCCCCGATTGGATCGGGGCTCAACACTCCCTTCCCTGAAGCGTTTTCGTCAAGCGGATCGGTATCCAATCTGGTCGAAAACGCCGCCTCCGCGGGCGACGCAGTAGCGCGTCACCCGCCTCTTGCGCGAGACCTGCCATGCGCTTCATCGATTATCTCGACAAAGGTGCCTCGCTCGGCGCCGACGCGCCGTGCCTCACTATGGACGGCCGCGACCTCAGCTATCGCGAGGTGCAGCGGCTGAGCTACCGGATCGCGCGCGGGCTCGAGCGGTCGGGCATCGCACCCGGCGAGAAGGTCGCGATCCTGTCCGGCAACGATCCGCTCGCCTTCGCCTGCGTGTTCGGCATCTCGCGCGCCGCAGCGGTGTGGTGTCCGATCAATCCGCGCAACGAGGCGACCGAGAACAAGTTCATCCTCGACCAGTTCGACTGCAGCCTGCTGCTGTTTCATTCGAGCTTCGCGCCAATGGTCGAAGCCGTCAGGCAGGATCTGCCCAAGCTGCGCGCGCTGGTCTGCCTTGATACCGAGCTGCCGTTTGCGCCATCGTTCGACCGCTGGCTCGGCGGGCTCGCCGATGATGTCTATCAGCGCGAGACGATCGACGATCTCGCGATGATCCCGGGCACCGGCGGCACCACCGGCAAGCCGAAGGGTGTGATGCTTTCCGGGCGCAACATCGAGGCGATGACGGCGCTGACCCTGATGGGCTACCCGTTCAAGGGCCGTCCGATCTATCTGGCGCTGGCGCCGCTGACGCATGCCGCCGGGGTGCTTTGTTTCCCGATCATGACGCTCGGCGGCCGCGTCGTGATCATGCACCACCCTGACATCGGCAAGTACCTGGCGCTGATCGAACGCTACCGCGTCACGCATACGTTCCTGCCGCCGACCGTGATCTACATGCTGCTCGACCATCCCGGGCTCGATGCAGCCGATCTCAGCTCGCTGCAATGCTTCTGGTATGGCGCGGCACCGATCTCGGCGACGCGGCTCGCCGAGGCCCTGAAGCGGATCGGGCCAATGGCGCAGCTGTTCGGCCAGACCGAGGCGCCGATGATGATCTCGATGATGGCGCCCGCCGATCACTACAATGCAGACGGCACGATCGCGATGGAGCGCCTTGCCTCCGCCGGGCGGATCGGTCCGCTGGTGCAAGCCGGCATCATGGACGGCGACGGCAAGCTGTTGCCCGCGGGATCGCGCGGCGAGATCGTGGTGCGCGGTTCGCTTGTCATGGAAGGCTACTACAAGAACCCGGAGGCCACGCGTGAGGCCTCGGCGCATGGCTGGCACCACACCGGCGATATCGGCTACATCGACGGCGACGGCTACCTCTACATCGTCGACCGTGCCAAGGACATGATCATTACCGGCGGCTTCAACGTCTACTCGATCGAGGTCGAGAACGCGTTGCGCGCCCACGAGGCGGTGCAGGATTGCGCTGTCATCGGGCTGCCCGACGACAAATGGGGCGAGCGCATCGTCGCGGTGGTGCAGCCGCGCGCCGGCCAAACCGTCGATGCGACGGCGCTGGCCGCGTTCGTCAAGCAGCAGGTCGGCAGCATCAAGACGCCGAAGCAGATCGAGGTCTGGGACGATCTGCCGCGTTCCAAGGTCGGCAAGGTGCTGAAGCCGGACATCCGCGCGCGCTTGACGGAGCGTTCAGGCAGCTGGGTCGGCGCTTGATGGTGACGCTGTGGACCTGACGCTGTTGCCGCATCGGGTTTAAACGCTCGCTATTCGCCGGCTTTGAGCGTAGAGTCGTGGCATCACCGCCCATCCACGGCATCCACCGGTGACTGAGGGTAACGTAGGGCTCCCGCCAAAAGATGAGGAGCATACGTGTCTGGATTTCGTCTGGCCGATTGGATCGTGCCGCCGGTGATCGTTCCCCTGTTTCTTCTGCTCCTGGTGGCCGCTGCCGCTGTCCTGCATGGATAAGGCGACGCAACCATGAATTCTGCTGCGCCGGCGTTTGGCCACGCCAGGCCGGCGCTTGACATGGCCGGCAACGCGCAAGCGCACAACCAAAATCATGAAATGCTCAGCGGGACGATCACCCGGAAAGGCTCCTGTATGAAAACGCTGCTATTCGCCGCGGTTGCGGCCACCCTGCTTGCACAGGGCGCGTTCGCCGCCGAACCGGCCTGCCACAAGATCGAAGGCACCGTCGGTCGTCTCGCCTGCTACGATGCCGCGTTCCCCCCGACGGTCAAGAAGCCTCCGGCCATCGATAGCAACGCGCCGCGATCCGAATACAAGGACCCGTTGATCGCGGAAGATGCCCGCGTTGCGGCGAAGCTGAAGAACATCTGTCGCGGTTGTTGAGATTTGCGACGAGATACGCGAGTGGCCGGCGACGAGCGCATCGCTTCGTCCTTGGCGTCACCGCGTCCGGTGGCCGGCGGAAGGAGCCTTGATGGCAAGCGAAACAACCTACGTCGTGCAGGCGTTCAACGCCGGCAAGGGCGGGCATCTCAAGCCGGACCCTCCGATCGTCTGCAAGACGGCAAATGGCGCACTGCGAACGGCAGAGCGCCTGGCGTTGAGCAAGCTCGCCGTCGTTGCATTCTCGTCCACCGGCGATCCCGAAATGGGTGACTATGATGATGAGCCGATGGTCTTCTTCCGGAAGGGCGATCTTCCGGCGGTGTTCGGCTAAGGCCCGGTTGCGAAAGCTACGTAAGGGAGGACCCGGATGAGCGAGCGACTCGAAACACTGAAGAAAGCCCGTGATCGCATGATCGAGGACAGGGACGCGCATGCGAAAGTGCTGGCCGCTCCGTTCGATCGTGACAAGGCGGAGCGGGCCCGCAGCAAGTTCGTCGAGGTTCAGGCGTTGGTCGAGGCTCTGGATCGCGCCATCAGTGCGGAGAACCCCGTTTCAGCAAGGGACTGAAACCGGATGCGGCGCGCGACGGGTTTGAACGTGTATTGACAACCGGCCGTGGCGCCAGAAAAATCCGGGGATCATCGTTCTGCATCGACCCCTGGGATAACCGATGTCCCTCGACTTTCGCTTCCATCGCACTCCCGTCGACGTTTTCGCCTACGAACTCGCCGAGGAGAAAGCTTCGGCACTCGGACGGATGGGCCGCGCGCTGGAACAGGCTCTCGCCAGCCTGCGCGAGTTCGATGCTGACCATCCGCGCGCTGAAGCACCGGCATCCGCCCAACAGGCGCGGCGCATCCTGGTGCGGGAAGCCGGCCACGCGCTCTGGATGTTTGTGGTGCAGCGGGAAGCTTGCGGCATGCGCGACAGCCGCGCGATCATGCGCACCTACAATGTGCCTGGCGAAGTGCAGCACTGCATGGGCCCGATGCTCGGCGCATCGACCGCGTCGCCATAAAGGCGCGGACCGCCACCGCGCTGCAGCAGTGGCCGACGAGCATGTTCGACGACCATTCCCACAGACCAAGGTCGAATTTACCGGGCGGACCGAAGGACTAGATTTCGGATTGCAAGACCGTGTCATGAAGGGATGTCGTACTCCCGCGATGGCGATCGGTTAGGCCGCGCGCGATCCAGGACCGGCTTCCTCAAGGCCTGCATGGGCACGCCCCGCGCATTTGCGGCCCTGCCCCAACCAAACAAATAACCGGCATCGATACCACCGTCCACCGCCGTGGACGGGGGACGAAACGCATTCCAGATGGCCCGAACATGTCGGGCCAGGGAGATGTACAATGACGACATTGGACATTGCAGTCGCCCCGCTCCCGGAAGCCGAGCACCAGGCGCAATTGCGTCGCGCACTGATCGCCAGCACGGTAGGCACCACTATCGAATGGTACGACTTTCTGCTTTACAGCACCGTGACCGGCCTCGTCTTCGGCAAGCTGTTCTTTCCCAAGTCCGATCCCCTGGTCGGCGTGCTGGAGGCGTTCGCCATCTACACGGTGGGCTTCATCGCGCGGCCCATCGGTGCCGCGATCTTCGGCCACTATGGCGACCGCATCGGCCGCAAGGCAACGCTGATCGCCACGTTGCTGCTGACCGGGCTTGCCACGACGGCGGTCGGCCTCGTCCCGACCTATGACAGCATCGGCATCTGGGGTGCCGTCATCCTGACCGTCATCCGCTTCATTCAGGGCGTCGGCGTCGGCGGCGAATGGGGCGGCTCGGTGCTGCTGTCGATGGAGTGGGCGCGGACCAACAAGCACCGCGGCTTCATCACGTCCTGGCCGCAGCTCGGCGGTCCCGCGGGATTGCTGCTGGCAAACATCGCGGTGCTGGTGTTCAGCCGCATTTCCGGCGACCAGTTCCTGGTTTGGGGCTGGCGCATCCCGTTCCTGCTGAGCCTCGTGATGATCGCCATCGGGCTCTACATCCGGCTCGGCATCATGGAGACGCCGACATTCCGGCGGATCGTGGCCGAGAACCGTGTCGCGCGCGTCCCGGTGATCGAGGTGATCAAGCGTCAGCCGCGGTCGATCATTCTCTCGGCGCTGGCGCGGATGGTCGAACAGGCGCCGGCCTACATCTACCTGGCCTTTGTCTTCGCTTACGGCACCCAGGTCATCCATCAGGATCGCGACTTCCTGCTCATCTGTCTGATCTGCGCCGGCACCCTTGAGCTCTTCACCATCCCGCTGGCGGGGCACCTATCGGATCGGATCGGGCGCAAGCGCCTGTACCTGATCGGTGCGGTTCTGACCGGGCTGTTCGGCTTTGCGTATTTCGCGCTGCTGAACACGGCAGCTCCGGCGTTGATCTTCATCGCCATCGTGCTGTCATTCATACCGCATGCTCTGACATATGGCCCGCAGGCGGCGCTCATAGCCGAGTGCTTCACCCCGCGGCTGCGGTACAGCGGTTGCTCGATCGGCTACCAGCTCTCCTCGGTCATTTCAGGCGGGCCGGCACCGTTGATCGCCACCGCATTGCTGGCCGCCACCGGCTCGGGCTACGTGATCGCGCTCTACATTCTGTTCTGCGCGGTCGTCAGCATTGTCGCGACCGCCATGATGCCCGACTACACCAACAAGGACATTTCCGAGGAGCACGACAGGCCTTGATCGAATGATCCAAACGAGGTCTGCAAAAAAAGCGCGGGCCGCCTCGATTGATGTCGAGGCATGCCCGCGCATTGAACTCGCGGATGCTGAATTAGCCGTGTCTTAGTGGATGCTGCGTCAGTGCACGCTGACGGCCTGCAGCTCGTTGCTCCAGGCGTTCGCGATCGCGGCTTCGCGGCTGTCGGTCAGCATGATCGGCGTGCCGTCGGCGGCATGCAGTGCGAACAGCTTGAGGCCCGGCGCGATCTTCGGCGCCTGCGGAAAGAGATCCGGCACGTCCTCGGAACGGACCTGCTTCACATAGGCGATATGGCCCTCGCCCAGATGGGCCAGCGCTTCCGGCGTGACGCTGTTGGATTCGATGGTGGTGGTACTCAGTTCACTCATGGTCTCGACTCCTCAGTCAGATAAGCGGTCGAGTCCGCTTGTTGTTTCTATTATTCGTGTTCATTGATAGCGATTGTCTTAACGACCCGTTCAGGTTCCGGCCTGGCCAAGTCGATCGACAACAACCCGTTCTTCAGATCCGCGCCCAGCACCTGCATCCCCTCCGCCAGCACGAAGGTGCGCTGGAAGTGGCGCGCGGCGATGCCGCGATGGATGTATTGCCGAGCCTTGTCGTCCTGCTGGCGGCCACGGATGACGAGCTGATTTTCCTCAATAGTTACATCGAGTTGGTCGCGGGTGAAGCCCGCCACCGCCAACGTGATGCGCAACCGCTCGGGCTGCCCGTTGGTACGGTCGCACCGCTCGATATTGTACGGAGGATAGCCGTCAGCGCCCTTCACGACGCGGTCGAGCGCACGCTCGATCTCGTCGAATCCCAGAAGGAACGGACTGGACAACGATGGAACACGAGACATTACAAAGTCCTCTCGAAGCGACTTTGAGGGGCCCTTGCGGCGCCCCATGCAACCGGCGGGCCGCTTGCCCGTCGGTCACCAGCCAATATGGGAGTGATCTGGATAGCGTTCAAGCGCCTCTGAAACCAGCGTAAATGCCGCCTGGCGCATATCGGTTCTGATCAAATCAGGACCAATATGCTCCACTTTTTGTTTTGGGCGCGTTTCTTCACGCGAACCGGTGTCCACTTCGCTCGAAAACGCGCCGGCATGGCCCCCATGCCCTCCCGATCGGTTACGGGCCGACGCGCTTGCGGCCGTCAGCGGTAAAAAGATGCAGTTTGTCGCGCGGCGCGACCGCCCGGATCTGCTCGCCGATTGCAGGCCCAGTGGCGCCGGGAATCCGGACGATCACTTCGCCCGGCGGCAGCTCGCCCGGATTGGCGGCGATGGCCCGTTCCTCGCGCTGGCGGCTGCCGTAGACGAAGGTCTCGGCGCCGACATGCTCGATCGCCTCGACCGTCAGGCCGAGCGCGACGCCGCCGGATGCGGTCTCGCCCGTGATCACGAAATCCTCCGGCCGGATGCCGACGATGCCGGCACCATCGGCGCCCGCGATCTGGGAGGTCAGCTCGTCCGAGCGCAGCGGCATCAGGTTCATCGGCGGGGCGCCGATGAAGGAGGCGACGAAGGTGGTCGCCGGCTTCTGATAGATTTCCAGCGGATTGCCGATCTGCTCGACCTGGCCGCCATTCATCACCACAAGGATGTCGGCGAGCGTCATCGCCTCGAGCTGGTCGTGGGTGACGTAGATCGAGGTGGTGTTGAGCCGGCGCTGCAGCTTGCGGATCTCGACCCGCATCGCGATGCGCAGCTTGGCGTCGAGGTTCGACAGCGGCTCGTCAAACAGGAAGACTTTCGGCTGGCGCACGATGGCACGGCCCATCGCGACGCGTTGGCGCTGGCCGCCGGAGAGCTGCCGCGGCTTGCGCTCCAGCATCGGCGAGAGCTCGAGGACGCGCGCGGCTTCCTCGACGCGGGTCTTGACCTCGGCTTCGGCCATGCCGCGATTGCGCAGGCCGTAGGCCATGTTGTTGTAGACGCTCATATGCGGATAGAGCGCGTAGTTCTGAAACACCATCGCGATGTCGCGATCGGCGGGCTCGATCTGGTTGACGACGCGGCCGCCGATGTCGATCTCGCCGCCGGTGATGGTCTCGAGCCCCGCGACCATGCGGAGCAGCGTGGACTTGCCGCAGCCGCTTGGCCCGACCAGCACGCAGAACTGGCCGTCGCCGACGTCGACATCGACGCCCTTGATGGCCTCGAAGCCGCCGGGATAGGTCTTGCGGACGCTGCGCAGCGTGACGTTAGCCATTACTTTTCCGTCTCCACCAATCCGCGCACGAACAGTTTCTGCATCACGACGACGACGAACACCGGCGGCAGCATCGCGAGCAGCGCGGTCGCCATCACCACAGGCCATTCGGTCAGCGCATCCGTCGTGGTGATCATCTTGCGGATGCCGACCTGGATGGTCTGCATGTCGTCGCGCGTGGTGATCAAAAGCGGCCAGAGATACTGATTCCAGCCGAGGATGAACAGGATCACGAACAGCGCGGCCATGTTGGTGCGCGACAGCGGCAATAGCGTATCCCAGAAGAAGCGGAACGGGCCCGCACCGTCGATGCGCGAAGCCTCCAGCAACTCATCCGGCACGGTCATGAAGAACTGCCGGAACAGCAGCGTCGCGGTGGCAGAGGCGATCAGCGGCAGCGACAGGCCGGCATAGCTGTCGAGCAGATGCAGGTCGGCGACGATCTTGTAGGTCGGATAGATGCGCACCTCGACCGGCAGCATCAAGGTGATGAAGATGATCCAGAAGATCGCCATCCGGAACGGAAATCGGAAATAGACGATCGCGTAGGCCGAGATGATCGAGATCGCGATTTTGCCGACCGCGATCAACAGCGCCATGATCAGCGAGTTCAGCATCATGTTGAGCACCGGCTCGCGGGTCGAGCCGCTCGTGCCGACAAACAGCGTCTGGTAGTAGGTCTCGAGGAAATGGCCGCCGGGCAACAGCGACATCTGGCCGTTGGCGATGACGGCGTTGTCCTGGGTCGAGGCGACGATCGCCAGATAGACCGGGAAGGCGACGATCGCGATCCCGATCCACAGGATGGCGTGAGCCAGATAGCGCTGGAAGCCTTCCTCCTCGACCATCAGTAGGTCACCTTGCGTTCGACGAAGCGGAACTGGATTCCCGTCAGCACGACGACGATGACCATCAGGATGACCGACTGTGCCGCGGAGGAGCCGAGATTGCCGCCGAGCAGGCCATCCGTATAGACCTTGTAGACCAGCGTTTCGGTCGCCTTGCCGGGGCCGCCGCGGGTCATCGTGTCGATGATGCCGAAGGTGTCGAAGAAGGCGTAGACGATGTTGATGACCAAGAGGAAGAAGATGGTCGGCGACAGCAGCGGGAAGATCACGGTCCAGAACCGCCGCATCGGGCGGGCGCCGTCGATCGCGGCGGCCTCGATCACGCTTTTCGGGATGCTCTGCAGCCCGGCGAGGAAGAACAGGAAATTGTAGGAGATCTGCTTCCAGGCCGCGGCGAGGATGATCAGGGCCGCAGCCTGGTCGCCGTCGAGCAGCGGATTCCAGTCAACGCCCATCGCGCGCAGGTAGCGCGACAGCACGCCGAGCGAGGGATGCAGCATAAACACCCAGAGCACGCCGACCACCGGCGGGGCGACCGCGTAGGGCCAGATCAGCAGAGTGCGGTAGAGCGTCGAGCCGCGCAGCGGTCTGTCGGCCATGACAGCGAGCAGCAGCGCGAACGACAGCGAGGAGACCGCGATCGCGAACGAGAACGCGAAGGTTCGGACGATTGCCGCGAAATAGGCCGGGTCCTTGAACAGTTCGAGATAGTTCTCGAACCACACGAAGGTGGTCGAAAGGCCGAAGGCATCCTGCAGCAGGAAGGATTGAATCACCGCCTGTGCGGCCGGCCAGTAGAAAAAGATCAGGACGATCGCGAGTTGCGGGGCAACCAGCGCGTAAGGCAACAGCTTTGACTGGAAAATCGCTTGCTTTTGCATGATCTCGTAAGAATTGGCAGGCCGCGCGCGTGCGGCCTGCCGGTTGCGTAAAGCATGATCCGGAAAAGTGCGAAGCGGTTTTCCGAAGAGATCATGCTCAAACAAGAAGCGAAAGCGCGGTGACGATCTTCATCGCGCTTTTGCGCATCATGTCAGTGGACAGCGGTCTTTTCAAACTGCCGCAGCATCTGGTTGCCGCGCTCGACGGCCGAGTCCAGCGCCTGCTTGGCGGTCTTCTTGCCGGCCAGCGCCTGCTCGATCTCCTCCGACCACATGTCGCGCAGCTGCACCATGTTGCCGAGGCGCAAACCGCGGGAGTTCTCGGTCGGCTCCTTGTTGGTGAGTTCGAGCAGCGGGGTCTCCAGATAGGGCTGGTCCTTGTAGAAGCCCTCTTCCTTGGCCTTGGCGTAGGCGGCCTTGGTGATCGGCAGATAGCCCGAGGCCTTGTGGATCCAGATCTGGCGGTCGGTGTCCGAGAGGAAGGTCAGGAACTTGGCTACGCCCTTGTATTCCTCAGCCGACTTGCCGCCCATCACCCAGAGCGAGGCGCCGCCGATGATCGAGTTCTGCGGCGCGCCCTTGGCATCGGGATAATAGGGCATCGGCGCAGCGGTGAAGTTGAACTTGGCCTGCGCCTTGACGTTGCCGAAGAAGGCCGACGAGGTCAGGTAGATCGGGCATTCGCCCGCGGTGAAGCGGCCTTCACCGGTGTTGGTGCGGCCGGCGTAGTCGTAGGTCTTGTCCTTCTGCAGCTCGACCAGGTTCTCGAGATGCTTGACCTGCAGCGGGCCGTTGAATTCGAGCACGGTGTCGAAGCCGTCGAGGCCGTTGGCCTTGCTGGCGAGCGGCACGTTGTGCCAGGCCGAGAGCTGCTCGAGATTGACCCAGGTGACCCACGAGCCGGAGAAGCCGCAGGTGGTGTAGCCGGCCGCCTTCAGCTTCTTGGCGTCCTCGAACACTTGCGGCCAGGTCTTCGGGATCTCGGCGATGTTGGCCTTCTTCAGCGCATCGAGATTGACCCACATCACGGTCGACGACGAGTTGAAGGGGAACGACAGCATCTCGCCCTTCGATGTCGAGTAGTAGCCGGTGATCGCGGGCAGATAGACGCTCGGATCGAACTTCTCGCCGGCGTCGGCCATCAGCTTGTAGACCGGTTTGACGGCGCCGGTGGCGGCCATCATCGTCGCGGTGCCGACCTCGAACACCTGCATGATGTGCGGCGCGTTGCCGGCGCGGAATGCGGCGATGCCGGCGTTCATGGTGTCGGCGTAGCCGCCCTTGTAGGTCGGGATCACCTTGTAGTCGGACTGCGAGGCATTGAAGTCGTTGGCCAGCTTGACGATGACGTCGTTGTTGGCGCCGGTCATCGCGTGCCACCACTGAATCTCCGTCACCGCAAACGCAGGCGACGCGAATACGAGCGTGGCAGCGGCTGCCGCAGCAGCGCCGAGTCGTCTGAAAATCATCAAAGGCCCCTCCGGTTGGAACACCATCTTTCGTTGGGCGCGTTATCAGCGCCGGATGACGTTCAAATGACCGTATAAACGAAAGCCATGGTACGGGGGAAGCCGAAGCAAAGGGAAGCGCTAAAAAAGGCGGAGATTGCAGCCCATGTGCGTGCGGTGCAACGCCGGACGCGACGTTGCACCGCAGGGGCGACCTGTTGGCTTAATGCGAACGGTGCCCATCCCGCATCACCTGCGGGACGGGCTTTGCTTCGAATGCGCCGTTAGCGCTTGCGTTGGGGACCGCAGACCACGCCCTTGTCGACCAGGCCGTTGATCTCGTCCTTGGAGTAGCCGAACTCGCCGAGCACTTCCGCAGCGTGCTGGCTGAACTTCGGTGGCGTGCGGCGCAGGCTCGGCTTGGTGCGTTCGAGCCGGATCGGCGAGGCAACGCCCTTGTACCAATCCTTCTCGATGACGTCGCCGCGATGGATCGTGTGCGGGTTGGTCAGCGCCTGATCGACCTTCTGCACGGGGCCGGCCGGCAGGCCGGCGGCAAGCAGCCGGTTGCACAGCGGCTCGGCCTCGTGCTGGCTGAACACCGCGGCAAGCTCGAGGCGCAGCGCATCGCGGTTGGCGATACGGTCCTTGTTGCGGGCAAAGCGCGGGTCGGTGCCGAGCTCGGGCTTGCCGATCTCCTTGGCGAGCTTGCGGAAGGTGCCGTCGTTGCCGACGCCGATGAAGATATTGTCGGTCTTGGTCGGGAAGATCGCGTAAGGCACGAGGTTGGGATGCTCGTTGCCGGTGAGCGATGGCGGCTTGCCATGCATGAAATAGTTCGCGGTGTGCGGATGCATGATCGCAAGCCCGGTCTCGTACAGCGTGGTCTCGATGAACTGGCCGAGCCCGGAGCGCTGCCGCTCCGACAGCGCCATCAGGATGCCGATCGCTGCATAGAGTCCGGTCGTGATGTCGACCAGCGGCACGCCGATGCGCATCGGTCCGCTCTCCGGCGAGCCGGTCGCCGCGATCATGCCGGTCATCGCCTGGATGATCGCGTCGTAGCCGGGATTGCCGCCGCGCGGGCCGTCGGCGCCGAAGCCGGAGATCCGGCAATGCACGAGGCGCGGAAATTTCGCGCGCAGCACGTCATTGCCGATGCCCCATTTGTCGAGCGTGCCCGGCTTGAAATTCTCGATCAGCACGTCGGCGGTCTCGAGCATCTTCATCAGCACCGCGCGTCCGCCCTCGGAAGCGAGGTCGAGGCCGATCGAGCGCTTGTTGCGGTTGATGCCGACGAAATAGGCCGCGTCTTCCTCATGGAAGGGAGGGCCCCAGTCGCGCACCTCGTCGCCGGCGGGCGGCTCGACCTTGATCACGTCGGCGCCGTGGTCGGCAAGGATCTGGGTGCAATACGGGCCGCCGAGCACGCGCGTCAGATCGATCACGCGCAGTCCGGTCATCGCGCCCGTAGCCGCTGAGGTATTCATGGAAACAACCTTCGCTCAGTTGGGATCGGAAAACGAGGGTCCCAGAGCTAACGGTCTTCAGGCGAGGCAGCAATGCTCTCATCGGCGCAGGCCCATGCAGCAGGCAGCGCCCGCGTTCGCCAAGCGAACTGGCATCTGCAATGCAATGATCCGCTGAAACGCAATAGTCCGCCACGCGGGACGTGACGGACTATTGGCAGTCGGTGAACTAGACGACGCTCAGCTTGACGTCGACATTGCCGCGGGTCGCGTTGGAATAGGGGCACACCTGGTGGGCCTTCTCGACCAGCGCTTCGGCGTCGGTGCGGGAAAGGCCGGGCAGCGAGACGGCGAGATCGACGGCGAGGCCGAAGCCGCCTTCCGAACGCGGGCCGATGCCGACCGTCGAGGTCACGGAGGCGTCGGCGGGAACCTTGGGGCCGCCCTGGGAAGCCACGAACTTCATGGCGCCGATGAAGCAGGCGGCATAGCCGGCTGCGAACAGCTGCTCCGGATTGTTGCCGGCGCCACCGCCGCCACCGAGTTCCTTCGGAGTCGTCAGCTTGACGTCGAGCGCGCCGTCGAGCGTTGCCGCATGGCCGTCGCGGCCGCCGGTCGCCTTGGCGCTGGTCTTGTAGAGCACGTTCACAGACATCGTGGTCTCCCTTGGGTTTGGACTTCAGTTGAATTCGATGAACTATGTATTGCATCCAATTAGATTGTGCGCAATATAAAATATGCGGCCTCACATTTAATTGTTCGCAATTGAATCCGCGGTCCTGTGAGCCCAGAATGACCCGGAAACCAGATGGATTTCGATGGGAATCATGGTCAGGAAACAGACGGCGGCGGATCAGGCGCTGCGGCTCGATAACCAGATCTGCTTTGCGGTCTATTCGACCGCGCACGCCTTCAACCGCGTCTACAAACCGCTGCTCGACCGGCTCGGGCTGACCTATCCGCAGTATCTGGTGATGCTGGCGCTGTGGGAGCGCGACGACGTGCCGGTGAAAGACCTCGGCGAGCGGCTGTTCCTGGATTCCGGCACGCTGACACCATTGCTGAAACGGCTGGAGGCGGCGGAGCTGATCAAGCGGACCCGCAGCACCGAAGACGAGCGGGTCGTGCTGATCGCGCTGACGCCGAAGGGCCACGCGCTGCGTGAAAAGGCCAAGGCCGTTCCGCAGTCGATCCTCGCGGCCTCCGACTGCACGGTTGGCGAGTTGATGGCGATGAAGGATGAGATCGTCGCGCTGCGCGACCGGCTGAATGCGGTGCTGGGGGAGTAGTGGGCGCACCCGGCTAGAGGCGCTTCTTGGCGAAGGCGCGGCCGGAGTGGGATTTAAGATACTTCTCGAACGCCAGGGCTTTGTACTTGTCGGGAAAGGCGCAGTACCAGACGAGTTGCCAAGGCTTGAATTTTGAGGTGTGTGCGGATTTGCCGGTATTGTGCTCGGGAATCCGTCGTTTCAGGTCCTCGGTGGCGCCAATATATTCCTGGTTAGGGAAGTTGATGCTGCGGATGATGTAGACGTACCACATTCGCATCCACTGAAGCCGGACGGGAGCAGAACCCTTGGCAGTCCGTCTTCGCCCTTCGGGCTACGCCGGACACCACGCTTCGCCCTTCAGGCAACTCGTGGCTGCGCCACGCGTAGCCCGAAGGGCGAAGCGTGGTGGAGCCAGGCGGGATCGAACCGCCGACCTCTTGCATGCCATGCAAGCGCTCTCCCAGCTGAGCTATGGCCCCTTATCCAGTTGGGATGATCCTGGGGGATCACTCCCGGTCCGCGCGGCCTGGATGACTCGCGCGGCAGCACCGTTGATCATAGATCGGCGCCGATCTCAAGTCTCTTCGTCGCCGCCGACGTCACCAATAATATCGGTCACGTCCTCATCGCCTTCTTCCTCGTCGGCGATGAAGGTCGAATCGTCGTCGTCATCGTCGTCGATGGTCTCATCGACCTCGATATCGTCCTCGGATTCGGGAACCACGGCCTTGACCTTGCCGGTGTTCTCCTCGGCATCGGCCTCCTCGAGCGAGACCAATTCTTCGGTCTCGGCCGCCTCGGGCATCTCGGCGGCGGTCGCAGGCGAACTGACGGTGGCGCCACGGCCCCGCGGCGGGGCTACAGGCGCGATCGGCACGACCTCACCGGTGTAGGGCGAAATCACCGGATTCTTGTTGAGGTCGTAGAACTTCTTGCCCGTGGTCGGGCAAATGCGCTTGGTTCCGAGCTCGGACTTGGCCAACGTGGTCATCCCAGAATTTTGCTGAAAAACGGTGCTTCACTTGGCTAGTTGAGGAGCCGCTGTCAATAGCGGTTTGCGCGCAAGTGACGGGCGCGTGACGCGGTGTTGCCTATGTGATACCTGCCGCGGCGCGAGAGGACACAATCTTGGCTCATTCCGACACCCCGACCCCGCTGGAATCGCGCGTTTGCGGCCCCCTGGCCGGCACGGTCCGCGTTCCCGGCGACAAATCGATTTCCCACCGTGCCCTGATCCTCGGGGCGCTTTCGGTCGGCGAAACCCGCATTTCCGGCCTTCTGGAGGGCGAGGACGTCCTCAATACCGCCAAATCCATGCGCGCACTGGGCGCCAGGGTGGAGCGGACGGCGCCCTTTACCTGGTCGGTCGCAGGCGTCGGCGTCGGCGGCTTCGCCCAGCCCGCGGCCCCGCTCGATTTCGGCAATTCCGGCACTGGGTGCCGGCTGGTGATGGGCGCGGTGGCCGGCTGCCCGATCGCGGCCATTTTCGACGGCGACGCCTCGCTGCGTTCGCGGCCGATGCGCCGGATTCTCGACCCGCTGGAACTGATGGGCGCCCGGACCAGCGACATCAGGGAGGGCGGCCGGCTGCCGCTCACCCTGCATGGCGCCCGCTATCCGGTGCCGATCGTCTACAAGACCCCGGTCGCCTCGGCCCAGATCAAGTCCGCGGTGCTGCTGGCGGGCCTGTCCGCGCCCGGCATCACCACGGTCATCGAGCAGGAGGCGAGCCGCGACCACACCGAGCTGATGCTGAAGCATTTCGGCGCCGAGATCTCCACGGACAAGGAAGGCAGCCACGGCCGCAGGATCTCGCTGAACGGCGAGCCCGAGCTGCACGGCGCCGAGGTCGTGGTGCCCGCCGATCCGTCCTCGGCATCGTTCCCGATCGTGGCGGCGTTGATCGTCGAAGGGTCCGACGTCGTGTTCTCCGACGTGATGACCAATCCGCTGCGCACCGGCCTGTTCACCACATTGCGCGAGATGGGCGCCTCGATCGAGGAGAGCGATGTGCGCGGCGATGCCGGCGAGCCGATGGCGCAATTGCGCGTGCGGGCCTCGAAGCTGAAGGGCGTCGAGGTGCCGCCGGAGCGCGCGCCGTCGATGATCGACGAATATCTGGTGCTGGCGGTCGCGGCGGCGTTTGCCGAGGGCACCACGATCATGCGCGGCCTGCAGGAGCTGCGCGTCAAGGAGTCCGACCGTCTCGAAGCCACCGCCGACATGCTGCGCGTCAACGGCGTCAAGGTCGAGGTTTCCGGCGATGACCTGATCGTCGAGGGCCGCGGCCACGTTCCAGGCGGCGGCCTTGTCGCCACCCATATGGATCATCGCATCGCGATGTCGGCGCTGGTGATGGGCTGCGCTTCCGATCGGCCGGTGAAGATCGATGACACCGCCTTCATCGCCACCAGTTTCCCGGATTTCATACCGATGATGCGCGCGCTCGGAGCTGACTTCGCATGATCATTGCTATCGATGGACCCGCCGCCTCCGGCAAGGGCACGCTCGGCAAGCGGCTCGCTCACCACTACGGCTACCGCCATCTCGACACCGGCGTGATCTACCGCGCGGTGGCCTATGCGATGATGGCGCAGGGCGCTAATCTCAACGATGAGGCGCTGGCGGTGGCCGTCGCGCTCGAGCTCGATCCCGAGAAATTCGGCAATCCGATCCTGAAGACCCAGAAGGTCGGCGAGGGCGCATCCGTCGTCTCGGCCTTTCCCAAGGTGCGCGAGGCGCTGGTCAACTTCCAGCGCCAGTTCGCCGCCGATCCGCCCGGCGCGGTGCTGGATGGGCGCGATATCGGCACCGTGATCTGCCCGGATGCCGACGTGAAGATCTTCGTGGTCGCCGATCCCCGCGTGCGGGCGCGGCGGCGCACCCTGGAGGCCCGCGCCCGTGGCGAGGACGCTGACGAGGAGGCGGTGCTGGCCGACATCCTCAAGCGCGACGAGCGGGACAAGAACCGCGCCGTTGCGCCGTTGCGGCCGGCTGCGGACGCCCACACGCTGGACAATTCCAATCTCGACATCGAGGCCGGGGTCCGCGCCGCCATCGCCATCGTCGAGGCGGTGCGCGCCCGGCGCTAGAACCGTCGGCATCGGAGGGCCCTTTCGGCCCGAAAACCCAGCAAAATGGGGTATTTCCTGCTTGCCGAAAACGGCTTGCAGGGCTATATCAGCGCCGTTCGGAGCGCCATCGACGATGTCGAGGCCGTGTCTGAGCGGGCCGGCGCCGGGTTTGAGCCCTCGCCGCATCTGGAGGAACGCCCGCTCCCAGGTCTTGAAGTCGATATTTTCGTTTCAGGCTCCCGACAATTCAAACGTACCGAACGTGCAGTTTTGCTGCCGGCCCGCTGTTGCACCTCCTGCAATGAGCGGTCGTCAGGGTTTGCGGAACCCTGACACTTCACGCGCGGTGCGCCCATCAACCCGAACGGCCGGCAAGATCCCGCATTTGGAGAACAAATGGCTTCGAATACTGTGTCTTCCTATACCCCCACCCGCGACGATTTCGCGGCGATGCTTGATGAATCCTTTGCCGGCGGCAATTTGCAGGAAAGCTCGGTCATCAAGGGCAAGGTGGTTGCAATTGAGAAGGACATGGCCGTCATTGACGTCGGCCTGAAGACCGAAGGCCGCGTGGCGCTGCGCGAATTCGCCGGCCCCGGCCGTGAAAGCGATCTGAAAGTTGGCGACGAAGTCGAGGTGTTCCTCGACCGGATCGAGAATGCGCTCGGCGAAGCCGTGCTGTCGCGCGACAAGGCGCGCCGCGAGGAAAGCTGGGGCAAGCTCGAGAAGGCGTTCCAGAACAACGAAAAGGTCAACGGCGTCATCTTCAACCAGGTCAAGGGCGGCTTCACGGTCGACCTCGACGGTGCGGTGGCCTTCCTGCCGCGCTCGCAGGTCGACATTCGTCCGATCCGCGACGTTGCGCCGCTGATGAACAACTCGCAGCCGTTCCAGATCCTCAAGATGGACCGCCGCCGCGGCAACATCGTGGTGTCGCGCCGCACGGTTCTCGAAGAGACCCGCGCCGAGCAGCGCCAGGAGCTGGTGCAGAACCTCGAAGAGGGTCAGGTGATCGACGGCGTGGTCAAGAACATCACCGATTACGGTGCGTTCGTTGATCTCGGCGGCATCGACGGCCTGCTCCACGTGACCGATATCGCCTGGCGCCGCGTCAACCACCCGACCGAGGTGCTGACCATCGGCCAGACGGTGAAGGTCAAGATCATCAAGATCAACCACGAGACGCACCGCATCTCGCTGGGCATGAAGCAGCTGCTGGATGATCCGTGGCAGGGCATCGAAGCCAAGTACCCGCTGGGTGCCCGCTTCACCGGCCGCGTCACCAACATCACCGACTACGGCGCGTTCGTCGAGCTCGAGCCGGGCATCGAAGGCCTGATCCACGTCTCCGAGATGTCGTGGACCAAGAAGAACATGCACCCCGGCAAGATCGTTTCGACCTCGCAGGAAGTCGAAGTGCAGGTGCTCGAGGTGGATTCGGTCAAGCGCCGCATCTCGCTCGGTCTCAAGCAGACCATGCGCAATCCCTGGGAAGTCTTCGTCGAGAAGTTCCCGGTCGGTTCGGTGGTCGAGGGCGAGGTCAAGAACAAGACCGAGTTCGGTCTGTTCCTCGGTCTCGAGGGCGATGTCGACGGCATGGTCCACCTCTCCGACCTCGACTGGAAGCTTCCGGGCGAGCAGGTCATCGACAACTTCAAGAAGGGCGACATGGTCAAGGCCGTGGTGCTCGATGTCGATGTCGAGAAGGAGCGCATTTCCCTCGGCGTCAAACAGCTCGAAGGCGACCCCTTCGCCGAGCCGGGCGACGTCAAGAAGGGCGCGGTCGTGACCTGCGAAGTGCTCGAAGTGAAGGAGAGCGGCATCGAGGTCCGGATTTCGGGCACCGAGTTCACCACCTTCATCAAGCGGTCCGAGCTGGCCCGCGATCGCAACGACCAGCGCGCCGAACGCTTTGCCGTCGGCGAGAAGGTCGATGCGCGCGTCATCCAGTTCGACAAGAAGGCCCGCAAGGTGCAGGTCTCAATCAAGGCGCTCGAAGTTGCCGAAGAGAAGGAAGCCATCGCGCAGTATGGCTCCTCCGATTCGGGAGCGACGCTTGGCGACATCCTCGGCACCGCGCTGAAGAACCGCGGCACCGACAAGTAAGCATTCGCTTGAGTTCAGGCGAACAATCGGGCCCCGGCGCAAGCCGGGGCCCTTTTTGTTACCCTGTAGCCCGTAGCCCGGATGAAGCGCAGCGAAATCCAGGGCTGTGTCCCCGCGGCGATCTTTCTCGGATTACGCTTCGCTTCATCCGGGCTACGATGCAGGTAACGTGACGGGCCTTGTTTTCTTCATATTGCGTCGCAATTGATGTATTTGGCTAAGCTGATAGTGACGCTGCGACGGCAAAACGCGCGGATTGCGCGCTGACTATTTCTGGAGAGATCGGATGTCGCTGGATTCAGACGTGATCGTCGACCGCCGCCGGATCAGGCGCAAGCTGACGTTCTGGCGCGTCGCCGCTGCGGTCATTGCAATCGCGGCCATCGTCGGCGTGGGCGTTGTGGCCGCCGGCGGACGCGGCGCCTTCTCGACGTCGAACGCGATCGCGCGGATCAATATCGACGGACTGATCCGCAGCGACCAGGAGCGCGTCGAGGCGCTGGAGCGGCTCGGCAAGTCGAGCTACGCGGCCGTTGTCGTGCACATCAATTCGCCCGGCGGCACCACCGCGGGCTCCGAGCAGCTCTACGATTCGCTGGTGCAGTTGAAGGCGAAGAAGCCGCTCGTCGTCGTGGTCGAGGGATTGGCGGCCTCGGGCGGCTACATCACGGCGATCGCCTCCGACCACATCGTCGCCCAGCAGACCTCGCTGGTCGGCTCGATCGGCGTGCTGTTCCAGTTCCCCAACGTTTCCGAATTGCTCAAGACCGTCGGCGTGAAGATGGAGGAGATCAAGTCTTCGCCGCTGAAGGCCGCGCCAAACGGCATGGAGCCGACCAGTCCGGAAGCCCGCGCCGCGATCGAGGGTCTGGTCAAGGATTCCTATGCATGGTTCCGTGGATTGGTGAAGGAACGGCGCGGCATGGATGACGGCTTGCTGGAGAAGGTCGCGGACGGCCGCGTCTTCACCGGCCGGCAGGCGGTCGATCTCAAGCTGATCGATCAGCTCGGGGATGAAAAGACCGCGATCGCCTGGCTGGTTGCGGAGAAGAAGGTCAAAAGCGACCTACCGGTGCGCAATTACAAGCTCAATCCGCGATTCAGCGACCTGACCTTCCTGCGCACCGCGGCTTCAATGACGCTCGATGCGTTCGGTCTTGGCGGCATCGCGCGGCGGATCGAGCAGGGTGGCGTGGCCCAGGCGGTCGACCGGTTCGGGCTCGACGGCATGCTGGCGCTGTGGACTCCCGGAGGAACCGACTAGTCGAGCGCGAAAGGCGTACTGATCAGGGTATTCTCGCTCTGCGGGAATCGCCGCATGCCCCAATTGGGCTATTTGTCACGCGATTTCACGGCGCTCTAAATTGATTTAGCGTCTTGACAGTGCACGGCATTTTCACGGAAATGGGTTTCCGCAAGAGCCCGGATCCCATTTTCGATGATCAAATCCGAACTTGTTCAGCGTATCGCCGAGCACAACCCGCACCTCTATCAGCGGGACGTCGAGAACATTGTGAATGCGATTCTCGATGAAATCGTCGCGGCGCTGGCGCGTGGCGACCGCGTCGAGCTGCGCGGTTTTGGCGCTTTCTCGGTGAAGCATCGCCCGGCCCGTGCCGGCCGCAATCCGCGTACCGGCGAGCATGTGCCGGTCGACCAGAAGAGCGTGCCGTTCTTCAAGACCGGCAAGGAAATGCGCGAGCGCCTCAATCGCAACGAGGCTGAGGCGGGAGCCTCCAAGATCGACGCGCCCAAGGCTGACGCTTAAGGCTGACGCTTGGCACGACGCCCGGCGTTGCCGCTGCTGCGGGCGATGGGCCCGCACTTTCTCCATCGCTGCGAGAGATGGTCATGCGAAAGTTCTTCACGGCAGTGGTCGTCGTTCCGCTCGGGCTGATCTTCATCATCTTTGCCGTCGCCAACCGTCACTGGGTGACGGTGTCGTTCGATCCTTTCAACTCTGTGACACCGACGGTTGCGGTCACACTGCCGCTGTTCGTCGTCATCATCGCGTCCGCCATTCTCGGCGTGATCGCCGGTGGCATCGGAACCTGGTTCAAGCAGGGGCGCTGGCGCCGCGCCGCCCGGCAGCACGAGGCCGACGTCCGGCACGTCCGCGCCGAGCTCGCCGATCTCAGGGCCGCTGCCTCCCGGGACGATGCGCAGCGTCGTTCGGCCCCGGCCCAGCTGGGCTTTTACGGGCCCAATGGGCGAGACAAGCAGGGCGCGACGTTGTAGAACCCGCCCCGTCGGACCCGGGATTACCCCTGTTCCGGACGCCCGAAAACCCGTTTTGAGACCCGTTTCGAGACCATGCCCCTGCTCGTCAAAATCTGCGGCCTGTCCACGCGCGAGACGCTCGACGTCGCGCTTGAGGGCGGCGCGGACATGGTGGGGTTCGTGTTCTTCTCCCCGTCGCCGCGCCATATCAGCCTCGAGACCGCGCGCGAGCTCGGCAGCCGCGCCAAGGGCCGCGCCGTCAAGGTCGCGCTGACGGTCGATGCCGACGACGCCACGCTCGAAAACATCGTCGAGACGCTGCGGCCGGATATCCTGCAATTGCACGGCAAGGAAACCACCGCGCGGCTGCGCGACATCAAGCAGAAGTTCGGCCTGCCGCTGATGAAGGCGCTGCCGGTCGAGACCGCGGCCGATCTCGCCCCGCTGCCGGGCTATGCAGGCGTCGCCGACCGCATCCTGTTCGACGCCCGCGCGCCGAAGGATGCCACCCGGCCGGGCGGTCTCGGTGCGCCGTTCGATTGGCACCTGCTGGAAAATCTCGATCTCGCGCTGCCCTACATGGTCTCCGGCGGACTCAACGCCGACAACGTCGCCGAAGCCGTCCGCGTCACCCGCGCCGGCGGGGTCGACGTGTCGTCGGGCGTCGAGCGCACGCCGGGCGTCAAGGATCCCGAGCTGATCCGCGCCTTCATCCGCGCCGCGCGCGCAACCCAAAGAACTACCCAAGAACTGATGGTTCGATGAATCAAAACCTGCCCAATTCCTTCCGCAGCGGCCCCGACGAGCGCGGGCATTTCGGCATTTTCGGCGGACGCTTCGTCGCGGAAACGCTGATGCCGCTGATCCTCGATCTCGAAAAGGCCTATGCCGACGCCAAGGCCGATCCGGCATTCCAGGCCGAGATGAACGTCTACCTGAAGGACTATGTCGGCCGGCCCTCGCCGCTCTATTTCGCCGAACGGCTCACCGAGCATCTCGGCGGCGCGAAGATCTATCTGAAGCGCGAGGAGCTCAACCACACCGGTTCGCACAAGGTCAACAACGTGCTCGGCCAGATCATGGTCGCGCGCCGCATGGGCAAGAAGCGCATCATCGCCGAGACCGGCGCCGGCCAGCACGGCGTGGCGACGGCGACGCTGTGCGCGCGCTTCGGGCTCGAATGCGTGGTCTATATGGGCGCGGTCGACGTCGAGCGGCAGCAGCCGAACGTGATCCGCATGGAAATGCTGGGCGCCAAGGTCGTCCCGGTGCAGTCGGGCGCGCGCACGCTGAAGGACGCGATGAACGATGCGCTGCGCGACTGGGTCACCAACGTGCACAACACCTTCTATTGCATCGGAACGGTGGCGGGCCCGCACCCCTATCCGATGATGGTGCGCGATTTCCAGTCGATCATCGGCCACGAGACGCGCACGCAGATGCAGGAGACCGAGGGCCGTCTGCCGGACTCGCTGATCGCCTGCATCGGCGGCGGCTCCAATGCGATGGGCCTGTTCCATCCGTTCCTCGACGATCCTTCGGTCGAGATCTTCGGCGTCGAGGCAGCCGGTCACGGGCTGACGCAGCTGCATGCCGCCTCGCTCGCCGGCGGGCGCCCCGGCGTGCTGCACGGCAACCGCACTTATCTGTTGATGGACGCCGATGGCCAGATCGAGGAAGCGCATTCGATCTCCGCCGGCCTCGATTATCCCGGCATCGGCCCCGAGCACGCCTGGCTGCACGAGACCGGCCGCGTGAAATATCTCTCGGCGACCGACGAGGAGGCGTTGGCCGCGTTCCAGCTGCTGTCGCGGCTCGAGGGCATCATCCCTGCGCTGGAATCCGCGCACGCCATCGCAAAACTGTCCGAACTCGCGCCGCAGCGGCCCAGGGATCACCTGATGGTGGTTAACCTCTCGGGCCGTGGCGACAAGGACGTGCCGCAGGTCGGCGACATCTTGAAGGCGAGGAAGAAGTGAGCACCCGTATCGACGCACGTTTCGCCGAGCTGAAGCAGCAGGGCCGCTCCGCTTTCGTCACCTTCGTGATGGCCGGCGACCCCGACGCAAAAACCTCGCTCGACATCCTCAAGGCGCTGCCGAAGGCCGGCGCCGACGTCATCGAGATCGGCATGCCCTTCACCGATCCGATGGCCGATGGCCCGTCGATCCAGGCCGCCGGTCTGCGCGCGCTCAAGGGCGGCATGACGCTGCGCAAGACGCTGGCGATGGTCCGCGACTTCCGCAAGGACGACAACACGACGCCGATCGTGCTGATGGGCTACTACAATCCGATCTACATCTACGGCGTCGAGAGCTTCCTGGCCGATGCCAAGACCGCCGGCGTCGATGGGTTGATCATCGTCGACCTGCCGCCGGAGGAAGATACCGAGCTCTGCATCCCCGCGTTGAAGGCCGGGCTCAACTTCATTCGCCTCGCGACGCCGACCACCGACGACAAGCGTCTGCCGGCGGTGCTCGCGAACACCTCGGGCTTTGTCTATTACGTCTCGATCACCGGCATCACCGGCGCTGCGACGGCCGATTCGAACGCGGTTGCGGAAGCCGTCGCCCGCATCAAGCGGCACACCAAGCTGCCGGTCTGCGTCGGCTTCGGCATCCGCACCCCGGAAACGGCGCGCGCGATCGCCGAGAACGCCAATGGCGCCGTGGTCGGCACCGCGATCGTCGACGTGGTGCGCGCCAATCTCGATGCCGAGGGCCGCGCGACGCCGAAGACCGTGAGCGCGGTCGCGGACCTGGTGTCCGCGCTGGCGCAGGGGGTCCGGGGCGCCAAGCAGGCCGCTGAATAAGCCACATTTTGCGGCAACAAGGCCGCAGACGGCGGCTTGCCGGGTTCGCCCGGCCCGCCATATATCCAGCTGGTGCGGGACCGACCCGCATTTCGGAGCGAACCATGAACTGGCTCACCAACGTCGTCCGGCCGAAGATCCGCAACATCCTGCGGCGCGAGACGCCGGAAAACCTCTGGATCAAGTGCCCGGATTCCGGGCAGCTCGTGTTCTACAAGGACGTCGAGGCCAACCAGTTCGTGATCCCCGGCTCGAACTACCACATGCGCATGGGCGCGGTGGCGCGGCTGAAGTCGATCTTCGACAACGAGACCTGGTTCGACGTCGCGCTGCCTGAGGTAACGGCTGATCCGCTGAAATTCCGCGATGAGCGCAAATATGTCGACAAGATCAGGGATGCGCGGGCCAAGACCGGCCTGAACGACGCGGTCAAGGTCGGCTACGGCAAGCTCGAAGGCACCGGCGTCGTGGTCGCTGTGCAGGATTTCGATTTCATGGGCGGCTCGCTCGGCATGGCCGCGGGTGAGGCGATCGTGCGCGGGCTCGAGCTCGCGGTCGAGAAGAAGTCGCCCTTCATCGTGTTCGCCGCGTCCGGCGGTGCGCGGATGCAGGAAGGCATCCTGTCGCTGATGCAGATGCCGCGCACCACGGTGGGCGTGCAGATGCTGCGCGAGGCGAAGCAGCCCTATATCGTGGTGCTGACCAATCCCACCACCGGCGGCGTGACAGCCTCTTATGCGATGCTCGGCGACGTCCAGATTGCCGAACCCGGCGCGCTGATCGGCTTTGCCGGCGCACGCGTGATCGAGCAGACCATCCGCGAGAAGCTGCCGGAAGGTTTTCAGCGCGCCGAATATCTGCGCGAGCACGGCATGGTCGACATGGTCGTGCATCGCCATGAGATGAAGGCCACGCTGGCGCGGCTGTGCCGCCTGCTGACCAGGGCGCCGGCGCTTGAAACCGCGTCCAAGCCGACGGTCGCCGTCACCGAGCCGGCCCAGATCGTCACGGCCCCGGAGACGGTGCCGGCCGCGCCGCACGCGTGACCGCAAGCGCCGCCCCATCGCAACCCTCGTTCGAGGCGTTGATCGCGCGGATATCGGCGCTGCATCCGAAGCGCATCGATCTCAGCCTCGATCGCATGCGCGGCCTGATGGAGCGGCTCGATCATCCCGAGCGCAAGCTGCCGCCGGTGATCCATGTCGCCGGCACCAACGGCAAGGGCTCGACGATCGCCTATCTGCGCGCGATCCTCGAAGCCGGCGGCCTGCGCGTGCACGTCTTCACCTCGCCCTATCTGGTGCGGCTCAACGAATGCTACCGGCTGGGTGCCACGGGCGGCGGCAAGCTCGTCGGTGACGACGAGCTGCGCACGACGTTCGAGCATTGCGAGCGCATCAACGCCGGCAACCCCATCACCATCTTCGAGATGGAGACGGCGGTGGCATTCTGCCTGTTCGCAAAGCATCCGGCCGATGTCGCGCTGCTCGAGGTCGGCCTCGGCGGCCGGCTGGATTCCACCAATGTGGTCGAGACGCCGCTGGCCTCGGTGATTGCGCCGGTCAGCATGGATCACATGGAATTCCTCGGCGATACACTGACTCTGATCGCCGGCGAGAAGGCCGCGATCATCAAGCGCAAGGTGCCGGTGATCTCTGCCGAGCAGGCGCCGGATGCGATGGCCGTGATCGAGGCGGAGGCGAGGCGCATGCGCGCGCCGCTGCATGCCGCCGGCCAGCAATGGCATGTCGGCGTCGAGCGCGGCCGGCTGGTCTATCAGGACGAGCGCGGACTGATGGATCTCGCCGCGCCAAGACTGTTCGGCCGGCACCAGTTCGACAATGCGGGCCTCGCGATTGCGACCTTGCGCGCGATCGACACGTTCAAGCTCAATATCGCGGCCTATGAGGCCGGCATCGTCAACGCGGAATGGCCGGCGCGGATGCAGCGGCTGGTCTCAGGCAGCCTGGTCTGCCAGGGGCCGCAGGGCTCCGAGGTCTGGCTCGATGGCGGGCACAATGCCGAGGGCGGCCGCGTTGCGGCGGCGGCGCTCGGCGATCTCGAGGAGCGCGTGTCGCGGCCGCTGGTCGTGATCACGGGCATGATGGCCAACAAGGATGCCGATGCCTTCCTCGCCAATTTCGCCGGACTGACGCGCCACATCATCGCGGTCCCGGTGCCCGGCCGCGACAACGGCATGGCGCCGGACAAACTCGCCGATGCCGCGCGTGCGCTCGGCATGCGGGTCGAGATCGCATCCGGTGTCGACGCCGCGCTGCAACGGCTCGCCACGCTGGCCTACGAGGTGCCGCCGCGCATCCTGATCACCGGCTCGCTGTATCTCGCCGGCCCGGTGCTTGCGGCCAACGGCACGCCTCCTGCATGATGTCGGTGTCGTAGCCCGGATTGCGCTTCGCTCCATCCGGGCTAGGGGACGTCGCGCTTGAGGACAGGACAACACCATGCGTTTTGCTGCGATCGCCGACGTCCACGGCAACCATCTCGCGCTTGAAGCCGCGCTGTCAGACATCCGTGCGCGCGGCATTTCCGACATCGTCGACCTCGGCGACATGGTGAGCGGGCCGCTCGACGCCCGGCCGACCATCGACATGCTGATGGCGCTCGATGCGGTCCATCTGCTCGGCAATCACGACCGCTATCTGATCGACCGTCCGCACGAGAAAATGGGCTCATGGGAGCGGCGGACCTATACGCAGCTCGGGCCGCAGCATCTCGACTGGCTGCGCACGCTGCCGGCGAATGCGATCTATCGCGACGAGGTTTTCCTGTGCCATGCGACGCCGCAGGATGACGAAACCTATTGGCTCGACACGGTGCTGCCGGGCGGCGAAGTCTGCATGTCGACGCTGGAATCGATCGAGGCGAGGGCAGCCGACGTGACGCAATCGCTGATCCTGTGCGCGCACACCCATACCGCGCGAGCCGTGCGGCTTCGCGATGGGCGACTGATCGTCAATCCCGGCAGCGTCGGCTCGCCCGGCTATCGCGCCGGCAAGCCGTATCCGCATGTCGTGGAGGCGGGTTCGCCGGATGCGCGCTACGCGATTCTTGAACGGGTCGGTGGCGGCTGGGACGTGACCTTCCGCCACATCCCCTACGATCACGCCGCGATGGCGGCGCTGGCGCGGCAGCACGGCCAGGCCGAGCTCGCCTCGGCGCTGGCGACGGGATGGATCCGCGGATCCGTAGCCCGGATGGAGCGCAGCGAAATCCGGGGGCAATTGTGTCGCGGACGCCGTGTCCCCGGATTGCGCTGCGCTCCATCCGGGCTACGGGATCTACGAGCCCACAAAACAAAACGGCCGGCTTCTCGCCGGCCGTTTGCACAAATCAGCTAATTCGAAACGGATCAGACCGCAGCGGTGATCCACTGCTGCAGCTTGGCCTTCGGCGCGGCGCCGACCTGACGGGACGCCATCTCGCCGCCCTTGAAGATCATCAGGGTCGGGATCGACATCACGCCATATTTCGACGCGGTCTTCGGGCTCTCGTCGACGTTGAGCTTCACGATCTTGACCTTGTCGCCCATCGCGCCGGAAATTTCATCGAGAGCGGGCGCGATCATGCGGCAGGGTCCGCACCACTCGGCCCAGAAGTCGACGACCACCGGCCCGGTCGCCTTGAGCACTTCGGCTTCGAAATCGGCGTCAGAAACCTTGCCAACGGCCATGTGAGTACCTCGTTCGGTTGAGACAAAAGGGCGCGGCGGAGAATCGCGCCCGGGGAGCATGGGTCAAACCTATGAACGCCCCCTTGCCGGGTCAAGCTCGGTCACATTGACATGATCTTATGCCAGCCCGGCGTCCAGCGCGGAGGCCGAAATCTCCATGATTTCAGGTGTTTCGGTCCAAAGCAGCGCCGCCCGGACGGGCAGTTGGGGATAAAGCTTCGCCAACACGGCCCGGTACAGCGCGAGTTGCCGGACATAGCCCCGCGGCGCCTCGGCGGCGGTCTTCGGCGGAGCATGATTGGTCTTGAAATCGACGATCAGGACATGGTCCGGCGTCACCACCAGCCGGTCGATCTGGCCCGAGACCAGCGCCATCGGCTGGCCCGGCCGCTCCAGCCGCCCGACGATCGAGACCTCCGCGCGGCTGCCGGGCGCGAACACGGCGGCGAAGCGCGGATAGGCAATCAAGTCCAGCACCTGGTCTGCGAGCGCGGCTTGCTCCTCCTTGCTCCAGCCGTCGGCGTTGCGCGCGAGGTAGCTGAGCGCGGCGGTGCGCCGCCGCTCGGCGGCAATTTCGGGCAGCGATTGCAGCAGGCGATGCACCAGCGTGCCGCGCTGCAGGGCGCGGGCGCGCAGCAACACCGATTCGCCGGTTCGTATCGGATGGCTGTCGCCATCGGCCGGATCGGACGGACGGAGCACGCCCGTTGCGGACGCTTCAGGTGCAGCCGCCGTCCGCAGCCAGGACGGCAGCGCGATCCGCTCTGCGGCCGTTGATGTAGCATCGCCGGCGAGATCGGCGACGTCATCCGGCCGCGAATAGCGCATCACCTTGCCGGCCAGCGTCTCGATCTCCTCGAGCTTGAGCCCGGAATTGACGAGCCCCTTGGTGATCAGATCGTACCAGGAGGATTTCCGCACCGTGTTCATGTTGCCGGGCATGCAGCCGCCGACGATCAGCCGGTCGGCCGCACGGGTCATCGCGACATAGAGCAGGCGGCGATATTCGTCCTCGGTGTCGCCGAGCATCGCCTTGCGCGCGTCGGCGACATTAGGGGGATCCTCGGCCTTCTTGCCGGCCCACACCACGACGCCGGGCGCGTTCGGCGCGGCATTGCCCTGCGGCAGATGGATCAGCCGCAGCCGCTGGGTGTCGGACGGCGAGGTCGTGGTGTCGACCAGGAACACCACCGACGCTTCGAGGCCCTTGGCGCCGTGCACGGTCATCACGCGGACCTCGTCGCGCGAAATCTCCATGTCGCGCTTCACCTCGGTGTCGGCGGCGCGCAGCCAGGCGATGAAGCCCTGCAGCGAGGCCGGCGCCTTGCGCTCATAACCCAGCGCGAGCTCGAGGAATTCGTCCAGCGCGTCATTGGCCTCGTGGCCGAGCCGACGCAGGATGCGCGCCCGCCCGCCGTCGCCGCCGAGCAGCCAGGCGTAGAACGCGAACGGCGTCTCCTCGGTGAAGCGGCGCTCGCATTGTTCGAGGCGGCGCAGCGCGGCCGAGAATCGTTCATCGGTCGGCGCCAGTGCGGCCAGCGCCTCGCGCAGCGAGCCGCGGCGCTGGTACGCCAGCTTGAACAGATCGTCGTCATTGAGGCCGAACAGCGGGCTCTTCAGCGCCACCGCGAGCGCAAGGTCGTCCTGCGGCAGCAGCAGCGCGTCGGCGAGGTTCATCAGGTCGATGATCGCGATGTGCTCGGTCAGCTTCAGCCGGTCGGCGCCGGCGACCGGAATGTTGGCGTGCTTCAGCGCCTGGATCACCGCGTCGAACGCGTTGCCGCGCCGTCGCACCAGGATCAGCATATCGCCATAACGCAGCGGCCGCCGCCCGCCGGCGCTGCCGGTCATGGTGCCGCTGCTGACGAGGCGCTTGATCTCGGCCTGGATGCGCCGCGCGAGTTTCACCTCGGGGCTGGTCACCGAGACGCCGTCGAACGGTGCGCGCCAGCCTTCGATGTCCTGGCGGTCGTCGGCGACGGCGAGATCCCAGAGCTCGATCAGGCTGGGGCCGGCGTCAGCCATCGCGTTGTGGATCGGATAGCCGTTCTCGACCGCGTGAATGCTGCGAAAGATCTCCTGCTCGCGGAACACGTGGTCGACCGAATGCAGGATCACCGGTCCCGAGCGGAACGAATAGGTGAACGACACCGGATCGAATTTCAGCCCGGCTTCCTCGAAGCGCCGCTTCAGCTCGCGCCGGCGCAGGTCGAATTCGCGCGGCGCGGCGCCCTGGAACGAGAAGATCGACTGCTTCTCGTCGCCGACCGCGAACACGGTACGCACCAGGCCATCGCGCGCACCGGCGCCGGAGGTGAATTCCGAGATGATGTGCGCGACGATGTCCCATTGCCGGGGGCTGGTGTCCTGCGCCTCGTCGATCAGCACGTGATCGACGCCACGGTCGAGCTTGTAATGCACCCAGCCCGAGGAGACGCGGTCGAGCATCGCCAGCGTCTTGTCGATCAGGTCGTCATAATCGAGCAGGCCGCGCTCCAGCTTTTCGCGCCGGTAGTGCGCGGCTGCCGCGGTCGCGATGTGGATCAGCGCCTCGGTGCGGTCGCGCGCGACCACGGCGCGGCGGCGCTCGATCAACGGACCAAGCCGGTCGACCTCCGCCTCGAACCGGTGACCTGCGACGGCATTCTTCTTGATGAAATTGTTGGTGACGACAGACGCACGCGGCGCGCGGTCATCGGTCAGGAAGACGCCGAGATATTCGTCGACCTGGGCTGCGCCGGTAAAGGTCAGCGCGCTCCGCAGCCGCTCGGCCTGCTTCTGATCCGCCTTGCTGCTGGTGTCGAGGAGCGTCGCCATCTCCTTCCAGCTCGACCGCGGCAGGTTCGGCCCGTCGACGATCTCGCGCTCGACATCCTCGATGCGAATATCGGAGGAGACGCCGAGCGCGGCCGACATCTGCGCGGCGGCGGCCGCGGCGCTGCCGGCGGCATCGGTCCAGGCCATGAAATGATCGCGGCTGAGGCAGGCCTCACGGACCACCTCCTTGAAGGTGACGTCGGCGGCGCTCGCCATCGCCGTCCGCAGCGCGCGGCCTATCGGACTGTCGGGAATCCGCGACGCCTCGAGGAACACCGCGAGATTGGCGCGCTCCATCATCTCATTCTGGTCGCGGTCGTCGAGCACGGCGAAGCGCGCCGGCACGTTGGCCTCGAACGGAAACTGTTGCAGCAGGCGGGTGCACAGCGCGTGGATGGTCTGCACCTTCAACCCGCCGGGCGTTTCCAGCGCGCAGGCAAACAGTTTTCGTGCCTCGCGCCGCAGCGTGGCGCTGGGATGTGCGATGCCGGCCTCGCGGATCGCGGTATCGAGCGCGGTGTCGTCGAGCGTCACCCAGTGGCCGAGCGTCGTGAACACGCGTTCGGCCATGTTGGCCGCGGCGGCCTTGGTGAAGGTGATGCAGAGGATCTTTTCCGGCGGCACGCCCGACAGCAGCAGGCGGATCACGCGCTGGACCAGCACGTGGGTCTTGCCCGAGCCGGCATTGGCCGAAACGAAGGTCGACGCCTTCGGATCGGACGCGCGCGCCTGCGCGTCGCGCACCGCAGGCGGGATGGGTCTGATAGCCTTCACCATTCCTCGATCCCCAGGCCGCCGGCCGCGGACCATTCCTTGATGCGCGCAAGATCGTCATAGGCGCCGTAACGGTTCGCCCACATCGAGAGGTTCAGCGAGGTGTAGGCCTGCTGCTCGTCGTCGAATGCGCGGATCAGATCTTCCAGCTTGCGCCGCGCGCTGTCGGCGGCTTCATCGGGCGGCTGCGGCGTATCGTTGGTCTTGATCTTCAGCTCCAGCGAACGCTGCTCGCCCGGCGGATTGTTGCCGCTCAGCCGGACGTAGACGAGGTCGCCGACCGAGGAGTCGGCCGGGATGCCGGCGAAGCCGCCCTCACGCAGGATCGCGGCTTCCAGCGTGAGCTGCGGCGACAGGCCCATGCGCACCTGCTTGCCGGTCGGCGGCTGGCCGGTCTTGTAGTCGAGGATCGCAAAGCTGCCGTCGTCGCGGCGCTCGATGCGGTCGGCGCGCGCGGAGAGCGTGAATGTCCTCGTCGCGTCAAGCGGAATGCCGATCTCGCCGCGGATCTCGGCCTTGATTGCAGCAATACTGCCGCGCCGGGCCTGCTCCCATTCGGAAAACCACGCCGCGATACGCTGGAAGCGTGGCCACCACAGCGCGCGCGCTTCGGGCCGCTCCATCAGTGGCGCAAAATGCTTGGCCCCGATGTCGCGCAGCGCGCTCTTGATGTCGTCAGGCAGCGCGTCGGCATAAACCTGTGTGAACTCGCCGAGCGATTCGTGGATCGCGGAGCCGCGATCGGCCGCCGACAGCGGCATGTCGACGGGATCGAGCGGATCGAGCTTCAGGATGTAGCGCGCATAGATCGTGTAGGGATCGCGCAGCCAGTCCTCGATCGCGGTGACCGACATTTTCAGCGGCCGCGCCTCGCGCGGTGGCCGCGGCTCCGGCTGCGGGATCGGCTTGACGGTGTCGGGCCGGTCGAGCTCGGCGGCATATTGCACGTAAGTTTCGCCGGCCGATGTCGCCGCCTTCCAGCGCGCTTCGCCCGCAACGGCTTCGAGCCGGTGCATGAAGCGCGAAGCGACCGCGGGCGCGCCGCCGACCTTGGCCGCATGGGTGAGGATCACCTCGTCATGGCCGAGCAGCTGCGCAAAGTCGTGCGCAGAGAGGCCGATGCGCCGTTCGGGGAGATCGAGCCCGAGCTCGTGCCGCATCGGCCGGCTCAGCCACGGATCGATCCGCGGCGCCGGCGGCCAGACGCCCTCGACCAGACCGCCGAGGATGACGCGATCCGACTCGGTCAGACGCGCCTCGAGCTGGCCGAAGATGTTGAGCTGCGCGCGCGCCGATTCCGGCCGCCGCACCATGCGGTCGGCGAACGCGGTCTGGAACACCTCGGGATAATCTGACAGCGGCGTCATCAGCCCGCTCGGCTGCTGCTTGGCGAGCAGCTCGTCGAAGGCGGACGCAAGCGATGCCCCTGCGCGTTCCTCGAACACGATTGCGACGCCGTTCTGGTCGGCCGACAGTGCGATCAGCGCCTCGCGGTGACGCGCGGCCAGCTCGGCGAAGTCATAGGGCTTTGACGAGGCCATGCCTTCCAGCGGCGCCAGCGCCGTTTGCAGCCTCACGATCAGGTGCTGGGCCTGGTTGAGCTCGTTGTCGCGCAGCCGGGCGCGCGGCTCCATGGCGTGCAGCGACGAGGTCTCGCCGCCATGCAGCTTGACGAGCTCGGCGCGGAAACGCGCGAAGTCGCGCGCGAGGCCGCTGGTTCCAGCTTGCGGCCGTGTGCCGCGGAGCAGCGCGATCTCTAGCACCTCGATCGCGCGCTTTAGCGCGCCATGGGCGCCGCCGAGCCGGAACAGCGGATGCTTGAGCAGCGCGAGCAATGTCGGCGGCTCCAGCCCCTTGGCCGCGGCCTCCGCGGTGAGGCGGGCGAACACGCCGGGCGGCGTTTCCATCAGCGCGTCGCCGCCGGAATCGTCGAACTCCAGCTTCCAGCGCGTCAGCGAGGCCATCACGCGGCGTGCCAGCGCGCGATCCGGAGTCACCAGCGCGGCCGATTTGCCGAGATGCCGCGCCTCGCGCATCGCGACCGCGATCGCCAGCGCCTCCATCTCCGGATTAGGCGCTTCGACCACGGTAAGATTGGTCATCCCGGCGGAAATCCGCGCTACGATCTCGGGCCGTTCCAGCCGGTCGTGCCACTGCGCGGTTGCCGTCGACGGGCGCATCGTCTCCGACACCAGCACCTCGCGGCCGAGCGGCGCAGGCTCGGCAAGGCTCTCGACGTCGCGGCGCTTGATGCCGAAGCGGTCGAGCAAGGCGTGCATCGCGAATTGCGGGTGGTTGGACGAGGGCGGCGTCGTGAACCTGCCGTCGTCGCCGCGTTCGCCGCCGATCGTGTCCCAGGAGTCCTCGTCGAGATCGGTGTCGAGCCCGGGCAGCACCACGGCGCCGTTCGGAAGCTTCGCCACCACGTGGAGGAATTTTGCGGTCGCCGGCATCGAGCCGGTCGAACCGGCCGCGATCACCGGGCCCGCGTGATGCTCCATGAGGCGCGCCGCCTCCGCCTCGATCAGGAGATCGCGTCGCGCGGCCGGCTCGATCCGGCCGATCTCCTTGAGGTAGTTCGGCCAGGCATCGCGCGCGATGCGCAGGAAGTCGAGCGAATGCTGCCAGTATTTGTCGAGCTGGTCCGGCACCAGGCGGTCGAGCGCGCGCCAGTCGACGCCGCGCGTGACCATGTCGTCCATCAGCCGCGCCAGATCGCCGGCGAGCTGCAGCGTCGAGGCCGGACCGCCGACCACCAGCGGCGCCGACACCGGCGTCTTCGCCCACGCCGCGACCAGATGCGCCAGCGTCAGCCGGCGCTCGAGCTCGCCGAGTCTCGGCGGGATCTCCAGCGGCGCGGCGCCGCCGACGTCGTCGCCCTGGTCGGCGAAAGCGAGCTCGTCCTCATCGATCTCGCCGAGCGCGACGATGCGCGGCAGCACCGCGGCGTCGGAATCGAGCACATCGAGGAAGATTTCGCGCGCCAGCCGGCCGGCGCGGCGGGTCGGCAGATAGAGCGTGGCGCCGGCGAGCTTCGCGGGATCGCTCTGCGCCTCGAATCCTGCGACCAGCCGGCCGTCGACCAGCGCCGAAATGACGGCGCGCAGGAACGGCGCAGAAACGGGAACGCTGAAAACGCGCATGGGCTGCCTGGTTCGAATCAGGCGCCAATATAGGGAGCGGCGGCCGTCGTTAGCCACCCCTGCAGATCAGCCATCACCGCTGATTATCGCAGCCGGGCGGCGCAGCGATCGACGGCATCGAGGAACCAGCGCAGCGCCGGATCTTCAGCCGCGCGGGCTGTATGGATCAGGTCGATGGCGAAGGCAGGGATGTAGATCGGCGGCATCACGGCGGTAATTTCGGCGAGATGCGTGAAGCGCCGGGCGACGCGTTCGGCCATCGTGGCGATCAGATCGGTGCCGGCCACGGCGAAGGGAACGGCCACCACATGCGCCAGCGTCACGGCCACCCGTCGCTTCAGCCGATGGCGCGCCAGCAGCGCGTCGATCACGCTCGGCAGCCCATCGCCGCCGGCCGCGGAGAACAGCGCGTGCGGCAGGGTCGCATAATCCTCCAGGCTGAGAGCCTCGGATCGGCTCGCGCGCGCCGCATCGCGGATGCACACGAAGCGTTCCTCGAACAGCCGGTGCCGGACGCAGCGGGGCGAGTCCGGCAGATGGCCGCCGATCAGCGCATCGAGTTCGGCGCGCTCGAGCTTTGCCAGGGCCGCTGTCGCGTCAGTCAGCGGGCGTACGGCAAGGTCGATGCCCGGCGCTTCCATGCGCAACAAGCGGCTCAGTTCCGGCACCAGAACGAGGTCGCCGTAGTCGGTCGCGGCGATGGTGAAGCGCCTTCGCGCGGTGGCCGGATCGAAGCACCGATCGGGCGCCAGCGCACCCCTGATTTGCCGTAACGCCTCTCCGATCGGCCCGGCCAGGGAGAGTGCCTTTTCGGTCGGCTGCATGCCCGCGCCGGCGCGCAGGAACAGTTCGTCCGCAAACAGCGCGCGCAGCCTGCGCAACGCGCTACTCATCGACGGCTGGGCGAGGCCAATGCGCTCGGCCGCGCGGGTGACGTGGCGCTCCTCCATCAGCGCCTCGAAGGCGACCAGCAGGTTGAGATCGACGGCGGCTAAATTCATCACAGCAATAATGCTTATAATAATAATCGATTTCAACGATGATTTGCACAAGCCTACGATTGCGACTGACGCGACGATGAGGCGGGAAGACTTGAAACGTTCAGACTTGGGACGATCATTCGCGAAACTGGTGCCGCGCGGGCCGACCTTGCTGATCATCGGCGTGCTGGCCGGGCTGGCTTTCCCGGCCCTGGCGGACAGCGTACGCCCGCTGATGGCGGCGGCGATCTTCGTCCTGGTTCTCGGGACCTTTCTCCAGGTCGACGGCGTGGCGTTCCGGCGTGCGCTGGGGCGTCCGCTGGTTTCGCTGCTGTTGCCGGCGCTGGCGATGCTGGCCTGTCCGCTTGCGGTCGGCTTCGCAGCGCGCGGCGCCGGATTTCGGCCGGAGCTGATCGTTGCGCTGGTGCTGTCGGTGTGCGCGCCGCCATCGACCGGCACGGCGGCGGTCGCACGCATGCTCGGCTTCGACGCGACCATTCCATTGGCCGTGACGCTGCTGTCGATGGCGCTGGCCCCGATCACGGTTCCGCTGATCGCGGCCGGATTTGCCGATCTTGCGCTCGATCCGCTGGCGCTCGCCGCGCGGCTGGCGCTGCTGGTCGTCGGCGCCGGCGTGCTGGCGTTGCTACTTCGCCGTCAGGCTACTGCACAATTGGTGCGGCATTCGCGCACCATCGACGCGCTTGTGCTCGCCTCACTGTTGCTGTTTGCGATTGCCACCATGGCCGGGGTACGTGCACAGATCCAAGCGCAGCCGGCCACTGCGCTGAGCTTTGTCGGCCTTGCCTTCGCCTGCAATCTCGCGCTGCAAGCGCTTGGCGCGCTGCTGACGCCGGGTCCGCTGGCCGAGCGATTGACCACGGGTCTCATTCTGAGCAACCGCAACGTCGGATTGGTCTGGTCGGCGATGGGCGCGGCGGTGTCACCGATGACGGCGCTGTTCTTCGCCGCCACGCAGTTTCCGATCTATATGATGCCGCGCCTGATCGAGATGCTGGTTCGGCGCGAGCGAAAGGAGAAAGCCTCATCATGAGCGAGACGATCCTGACCGAAGACCTCGCCGTCGGTTTCGCCCGCATCGCGCTCGGCCATGTCACGCGCGAGTACCCGAACAAGCCGGATCATGTGCTGGCAGGGCCGCAGGACGCACGCACGCCGCGCGAGTTGCATCCGGTGTTCTTCGGCAGCTACGACTGGCACTCCTGCGTCCATAGCTACTGGATGCTCGCCCGGCTGCTGCGCCGCTATCCGGCGTCAGAAGCGGCGGACGATATACGCGCCCTGTTCGACGTGCAGTTCGTCGCGGAGAAGGTCGCGGCCGAATGCGCCTATCTCGCGGCCCCGACGGCGCGCGGCTTCAAGCGGCCTTACGGCTGGGGTTGGCTGTTGAAGCTTGCGGCGGAGCTCGCTGCGCTCGACGAGACGCGGTGGCGCGCGCAGATCGCGCCGCTTGCCGCAATCTTCGCGCAGCGCTTTCGCGATTTCCTGCCGCTCGCCACCTATCCGGTGCGGGTCGGCACGCATTTCAACACCGCGTTCGGGCTGCGCATGGCCGCCGACTACGCCGCAGTGACGCAGGACGGCGCGCTCAGTGCGCTGTTACGCGAGACCGCGCTGCGCTGGTACGGAGCCGATCAGGATTGTCCCGCCTGGGGCGAGCCGAGCGGCGATGATTTTCAGTCGTCCGCACTGATCGAAGCGGAATGCATGCGCCGGCTGCTGGCGCCGGGCGACTTCCTGTCCTGGTTCGACCGCTTCCTGCCGCGGCTCGCGCAACGCGAACCCGCAACCCTGTTCCGGCCCGCCACGGTCACCGACCGGTCGGATGGCAAGCTGGCGCATCTTGATGGGCTCAATCTCAGCCGGGCATGGTGCTGGCGCGCGCTGGCCGGCGCGTTGCCGGAGGGCGATGCGCGACGCCCGATCCTGCTGGATGCTGCGCGAGGCCATCTCGACGCCGGGCTGCCGCATATCGCCAGCGACTATATGGGCGAGCACTGGCTCGCGAGTTTTGCAGTGCTCGCGATCGACAGCGATGATTGACGGGTGGGTCTAGGATGAGCCGGAACGGCGTCGTAGTTCACCTCTCCCTTCGGGAGAGGTCGATTTGCGCAGCAAATCGGGTGAGGGGTTACGGTCTATCGAGGGAGCAAGAGCCCTCACCCGGATTGCTTCGCAATCCGACCTCTCCCCGACGGGGAGAGGTGAACCGAAAGCGAGGCAAGCCGATTCAACCAACACTCATCCCGCTCTAAGCGACGCTTTCCAGGAAAGCTTCTTCCGCGGCCTGGATTGCGTCCGGGGTCCCGACATGCATCCAGACGCCGTCGAGGCGCAGGCCGAACAGCCGTTCCTGCTCGTTGGCGCGGTCGAACATCTTGGTCAGAGAGAATTCGCCGGCGGGGGCGTCGGCGAACAGCGCAGGCGACATGATCGCGGCGCCGGCATAGACGAACGGCACCACCTGGTTCTCGCGGCGCTTGCGTAGTGCGCCGTCCGGCAACATCGAATAGTCGCCGCGGCCGCTGTAGCCGATGCTCGAGGCGGTCGGTGCCATCAGCAGCAGAATATCCATCCGCTCGGGATCGAATGTCTCTGCCAGCCGCGCCAGGTTGGAGCGCACGCCGTCGATCCACATCGTGTCGGCGTTGAGATGGAAGAACGGCGCATCGCCGAGCAGCGGCAGCGCCTTCACCACCGCGCCGCCGGTGCCGAGCACCTGGTCGCGCTCGTCGGAGATGATCACGCGCGGGCGGCTGCGGATCTTGACGTGTTCGATGATCTGGTCGGGTAAGTAGTGTACGTTCACCACCGCTTCGCTGACGCCGGCGCCGGCAAGCTTGTCGAGCACATGGTCGAGCAGCGGCTGGCCGGCGACGCTCACCAGCGGCTTCGGCATCGTGTCGGTCAGAGGGCGCATGCGCACGCCGAGGCCCGCAGCGAGCACCATAGCCTTGTGGGGAGTGACGGGCATTTTCCTGATATTCTCGGTCATCATCTCTCGGCGCCGATCATATCACGGCGATTCGGCAAGCGCATCGATCAGACGCCATAGTCACGGGACATGACGGCCGTAAGACGGCAACGGGCCTAGACGTCGGCAGCCTGCGCGCCGCGTTTGGCAGTTTTCTTCTTCTTGTCGCCTTGTTTGAGGAAGTTGACGCCGATCTGGTCGCCATTGACCCACGCCAGCTCGCAGCGGCGATAGGCCAATCCTGTGGACGACAGCAGCAGAAAAAACTCCTTCAGGTTCAGGCCCTCGACCGAGCCGTCGACGGAGAGCTTGGCGCCCGTCTCCGACACGTCTTCCATGGTGCAGTCGCGCCGCCAGGTGCCGTCAATGCCCATCATGTGCGCGGCTATGCCGCGCTCAAACGTGACACGATCGCCCTTGCGTCGTTCCGTCCCCATCGTGTGGTCCTGCTCCCGATCCGGCCGCGCCTTGGATGAAATGCGGCCTCCACAACTCTAGGAGACCCAAGGCTAACAACCCGTAAACTACGGTACTGGAGGAGGGACGTTGGCCGTGTACCAGATGCGGAAGGTGGCCAGTGCCGGATGGGCCAGCGACCGTTCGAGGTAGGTCCAGATCCGCGGCTGGTGCTTCAGATATTGCGGCTTGCCGTCGCGGCGGTTGAGCCGCGCAAAGGTGCCGAGCAAGCGGGTGTTCCGCTGCGCCGACATGATCGCATAGAGCTCAGCGAACCCTGCGGGATCGAAGCTCTCGTCGGTCGCGCGCCGCGCCTTGATGTAGCGCGTCAAGAGCGACAGCTCGAGCTGCTCGGGCACGTCGATCCGCGCATCCTGCAGCAGCGACACCACGTCATAGGCCGCGGGGCCGAGCAGCGCGTCCTGGAAGTCAATGATGCCGACGCGCAGGATGCCGGTGCGCTCGGCAAGCCAGATGATGTTCGGCGAATGGAAGTCGCGGATCACCCAGGTCTGCGGCGCCGCGGCGGGCTTCTGCAGCAGGCCGCGCCACATCCCGAGGAATTCGGTGCGGAGCTCCTCGTCCGGCTGCACGCCGCGGTCAGGCAGGTACCATTCCAGCATCAGCCCGATCTCGATCAGCCAGGCGTCGATATCGAATACGGGGATGTCGTAGCTCTCGTCTGAGGTCACCGGCAGCGTGTCGGGCAGCACCTCGCGATGCAGCGCCGCCAGCATGTCGACGGCGGCCTCGTAACGCTCGGCGATCGGCTGCGGTGGATCGCCTTCGATCACGCCTTCGGCGCCGAGATCCTCGGTGATCAGGAAGCCTGATTCGAGATCGATGTGACGGATCGCGGGCGCGGAGAAGCCGTGCTTGCGCAGGCCGTTTCCGATGGCGACGAACGGCCTGACATCTTCGGCGAGATGCACTGCCGCGCTGTAGGACCTGCCGTTGTAGATCGCCGGTCCGTCGGGGCGGCGCGGCGAGTTCATCAGGATGACGCTGCCGTCGTCGTTGCGCAGCCGCGCATAGGAGCGCGTCGAGGCATCGCCCGGCATGCGCTCGCGCCGGGCGTTGAGGAAGCCGCCGCGCTCGAGGAACCGGCGCAGCTCGTTGAGCCGCGCAACCTTCGCCGCGCCTTTGCCATGGCCGGTGATCTCGGCCGCGCGTGCGGCCGATCCGAGCGCCGGGCGGTGGCTGAATGCGATGTCGATGCGATCAGTGGGCATGGCGTCCGGCGCACGTTCCGGCCATTCGATCAGCGCCATGATGTCGTCGGGCAACGGCGACAGCCCGAGCTCCTCGAGTTCGCTGGCATCGTTGATGCGATAGAGGTCGGCATGAACCAGCGGAAACGACGGCAGTTCGTAGCTCTGCGCTAGCGTGAAGGTCGGGCTCGGCACTTCCAGCGTATCGTCGGCGGCGAGGTAGCGGATCAGCGCGCGGGCGGCCGCGGTCTTGCCGGCGCCGAGGTCGCCCGACAGCGTGATGACGTCGCCGGCGCCGATCAAGAGCGCGAGGTCGGCCATCAGCTCGGCCGTCGCGGTTTCGTTCGCGAGCGCCACCGAGAATGTCGAGGTCGCCGTCATTCCGCAGCGTTGCGATGTGCGGTCTGGTCGATCGGGAAGTCGCAGGTCACGGTCGTGCCGCGGCCTACGGTCGAATCGACGCGCACCCGTCCGCCATGCAGTTCGACAAAGGAGCGGACCAGCGACAGGCCGAGCCCCGCGCCGCGATGCCGCGAGCCGTGCGAATGGCTCTCGAACCAGTTGAACACCTTGTCGCGCATCTCGGCCGGAATGCCGGGACCGGCGTCGGTCACCGAAAACACCACGCTGTGCTCGGTGCGGTGCGCGCTGATCGTGACGGTGGCGTCATGCGGCGAGAAGCCGACCGCGTTGGCGAGCAGATTGTAGAGCACCTGCACCACGCGCCGCTCGTCACCGACGAAGGCGCCGATGTTGGGCTCGATATCGACCTTCAGCGTGATGCGGTCGGTCGCGAGGCGGTCCTGGATGCCTTCGGCAGCGGCCTCGATCGCCTGGCCGATATTGACCGGGCCGAGTTCGAGCTTCATCGCGCCGGCGTCGATGGTGGCGAGATCGAGAATGTTGTTGGTCAGCGCCAGCAGCGCGTTGGTCGATTTGGTGACGTAGTCGAGATATTCGGCCTGCTTCGGCGTCAGCGGCCCGGTCGAGGGATCGCTGAGGAAATGCGCGAAGCCGATGATGGTGGTGAGCGGCGCGCGCAGCTCGTAGGAAACGTGGTGAACGAAATCCACCTTCATCTGGTCGGCAGCTTCCAGCGCCTCGTTGCGCTCGCGCAGCGCCCTCTCGACATTCTCGGTGTCGGTGATGTCCTGGAACGCGAGCAGGGTCTTGCCGTCGGGCAGCGGGATGGTCATGCAATTCAGCACGCTGCCATCCTTGCGCTCCAGCTTGAGCGCGACCTGGGCGCGGTTCTCGATCGCCGTGATCTGCTCGCGCAGCGTCCGCCAGGTCAGCGCGTCATCGAACAGCGGCCGGCACAGCGCTTCCACCGCCTCGATGTGCGGTTCGCCCTGCAGCGCATCGGCCGGCAGCTTCCACATCTTGGCGAAGGGCGGGTTGAACAGTTCCGCGCGGCCATTGCTGCCGAACACCGCGACCGCCTCGCCGAGATTGTCGAGGGTCTCGCGCTGCACCCGGGTCAGGCGGTCGTAGCGGCGCGCGAGGTCGAGGCTCTCGGTGACGTTGTCGAACAGATAGGTGACGCCGCCCTCGAGGTTCGGCGTGGTGACGACGCTGATGGCGCGGCCGTCGGGCAGGAACCAGGTGTAGGTCTCGGATTCGACCGCGCGATAGGCCTCGTGCAGCTTGGCCTTCCAGGCGCGGAAGTCCGGCTGCTCGGGCAGCTTGCGGTTGGCGCGCAGCCGGTCCAGCACGCTGGAATCGTCGGGATTGCTGTCGAGGAAGGCCTGGTCGAGGCCCCACAGCCGCCGGTAGGATTCGTTGTAGAAGGTGAGCCGCCGGTCGGCATCGAAGACGGCGACGCCCGAGGATAGCTGATCGAGGGTGCGCCGGTGCGCCTCGACCATCCGCGCGATCGCCGCGCGCAACGCGGCGGCTTCGCTGGCGTCGATCGCGATACCGGCGCTGCCGCCGGAGAGCTTGAGCGCCTGGACGTCGTAGATCCGCCGCTCGCCGCTGACCACGATCGGCAGCCGTGCGGCGTAATTGGCATTGTCGTTCAGCGCGCGGGTCAGTTCGGTGCGCTGGTCGCTTTCGAGCAGTTCGAGGTTGCGCTGCAGCGCGTCCGACACGCTCTTGCCCTCGGTGGCGCGGACATAGGCCGCGTTGGCGTAGCGCAGGTTGCCCTCGAGGCTCTTGGCCCAGATCGGCCATGGCGCGGCGGCGGCGAAATCGCGCAGCAGCTCGGTCTCCTCCTGCAGCGTCTTGTAGCGCAGGTTGGATTCGGCGAGTTCGCGGCGCAGGCCGCCGAGCTCGCGGATCCGCACGATGGCCTGGCCGCCGATCGCGCGGCCCATCGCCTCGATGGCGCGGCCGGCCGAGGTCGAGAGGTTGAGCAGGAACGCCTCGCCCTTTTCGCGCAGCGCGTCGACCGCGTGGTCCATCTGCAGCGCCGGCTCGGGCGGCAGCCAAGTTCCGAAGGCGAGGATGCGTTGCGGCGCGCTTTCCTGCGACATCACCAGCGAGACGTCGCCCGAAATCTGCGGCCGGTTGTCGCCCGCGGCCCAGGAGATCAGGACCTGCGGTTCGACGAACAGCAGCGCGCGCAGCCGGTCCGATTGCGCCTGCAGGTCCGTGATCTCGGACTGCAGCTGCTCCTCGTTCCTCGTCGCGCGCAGGCGGGTGCGCATCAAAAGGATCGCGGCGACGGCGGAAAAGCCGACCAGCGCGAACGACGTCGCGAGAACCGCGATCTCCTGATGATTGAAGCCGAAATGATCCGACATCGCCTGGGCGACCAGGCTTTCAGCGGCAAAGGACGTGCGGGCCGGCAGCAATGCGGTGATGGCGAGCCCAAGCATGCCGTCGCGCGCCAGTGAGGTGCATGACAGCAGGGTTCGACGCATTGCCGCGACTACGCCCGACATATGTTGCCCCAGAACGCACAAACCTTAAGGCATGATCCGGAAAACAGGAGACCGGAATTCCCCCACGGCAAACGTATGACGTCTGTCCGGGGATCATGCCCAAGCAGGACCCAACAGCCCGACGAAGACCCCCCGTCGCGCTCGAATCAATCCAGAATAGTCCCAACCGGACTCGGCGAGTAAGAGTCCAGACCGTGAACGCAGAATCCGCTGTGAAAAAATGCGGCGGCTGATGTGGATTTTACGCGAATTGACTCCGTATTCGCGGAGAGCACGCCGGAAAGCGTGATCTCCCGGAGCCGGCCGCACACGCAAACCGGTGCCCACTTCGCTCGAAAACGCTCTAGCGTCCGGTCGAGCCGAAGCCGCCGCCGCCGCGCTCGGTCGGTGACAGCACGTCGACCGGAACCAGCTCGGCCCGGGTGACCGGCGCGATCACCATTTGCGCGATGCGCTCGCCGCGCCGGATCGAGAACACCTCCTGGCCGTGATTGATCAGGAGCACGTTGATCTCGCCGCGATAGTCGGCGTCGATCGTGCCGGGCGAGTTTAGCACCGTGACGCCGTATTTGGCGGCGAGGCCGGAACGCGGCCGCACCTGCGCCTCGTAGCCCGGCGGCAGCGCGATCGTCAGCCCGGTCGGAACCATCTCGTAGCGGCCCGGCAGCAGCAGCAGCGGCGCCGACCGCGGCACCGCGGCCAAAAGGTCGAGCCCGGCGGCGTCGGCGGTCTGGTAGATCGGCAGCAAAAGATCTGCGCCATGCGGCAATTGGTGGACTTCAACCTTGATGGTGGCGCTCACGATGCGGTTCCTACGGCTCTTGCGATCCGCGACACCAGCGCGCTCGCGACTTCTTCCTTGGTCATGACCGGCCAGGAGTCGACGGTGACGTCCTTGCCCTCGCGCGAGAGCAGGTGAACGGTGTTGCGATCGCCGCCCATCACGCCGGTCGCCGGCGAGACGTCGTTGGCGACGATCCAGTCGCAGCCCTTGCGCGCGAACTTCGCCTTGGCGTTCTCGATCAGATGCTCGGTCTCGGCGGCAAACCCGATCACCAGCGGCGGCCGCTTCTCCTTCAGCTTGGAGATTGTCGCGAGGATGTCCGGGTTCTCGACGAGCTGCAGCGGCGGCATCCCGGCCGCCGTCTTTTTCAGTTTCTGGCTGCCTTCGGTGGCGACCCGCCAGTCGGCGACCGCGGCGGCGAAGATCGCGACGTCGACCGGCAGCGCCGCCTCGACCCGGTGCAGCATGTCGCGCGCGGACTCTACCCGCATGACGGAGATGCCCTGGGGATCGCCGAGCTCGACCGGGCCGGTCACCAGCACGACCTCGGCGCCGGCGGCGCGGGCGGCGGCGGCAATGGCAAAGCCCTGCTTGCCGGACGAGCGGTTGGCGATGTAGCGGACCGGATCGATCGCCTCATGGGTCGGGCCTGCGGTGATCAGCACGCGCTTGCCGGCCAGCGGGCGCGGCTGCGGCGGCCGCAGCATGCGGTCGGCGGCGGCGGCGATCTCGGTCGGCTCGGCCATCCGCCCGATACCGGCCTCGCCGGCTTCCGCCATCTCGCCCGCGTTGGGGCCGACGGTATGGACGCCGTCACGGCGGAGCTGCAGCACGTTGCGGCGGGTGGCCGGATTGTTCCACATCAAGGGGTTCATCGCCGGCGCCAGCAGGATCGGCCGGTTGGCCGCGAGCAGCGTGGCGGTGGCGAGATCGTCGGCATGGCCCTGCGCCATCTTGGCCATCAGGTCGGCGGTCGCCGGCGCCACCACGATCAGGTCGCAGTCCCGCGCCAGGCGGATATGGCCGGCGTCGAACTCGCTCTCGGCGTCGAACAGGTCGGTGTAGACGCGCTCATGCGACAGCGCGCTGGCCGCCAGCGGGGTGACGAATTGCTGGGCCGCCTTGGTCAGCACGCAGCGGACCTGGATGTGCCGCTCCTTCAGCCGCCGGATCAGATCCAGCGCCTTGTAGGCCGCGATCCCGCCACCGATGATCAGGGTCACGCGGGGCTCGCCGGCCACGCTGGCGACCCGTGGAGCAGGGGCTGCAGCTGTCGGGGAACCCGCGCTGGGCGTCTCTGCGGGCTCCATACCGCCCTCTGCGAGGTCCCGGAGGATCACCCGGATCTCCTCCTCGACCGAGCGCCCGTTCCTGGCCGAGCGAAGCCTCAGGTAGGCCTTCAGCGTGTCGTCGAGTTTGCGGATGGTCAGGCTGGCCACGGCGTGCCCCCAGCATCATGCTCAAGTCATGATAGCGATGCTATCACATAGTGCATGCATTGCAATCAGTGTGCGCGGATGGCGAAAAAGATTGCGATCAGGGCGGCGGCGATGACCCAGAGGCCGACGGTCTGCACCCGCGCCTTGCGGGCCTCGGCGCGGGCCATTTCGTCGATGGAGTCCGACGACAGCATGTGGCCCTCCCGCGTCATGGTCTCCAGCTGCTCGAGCACGGTCACGGCGCGGTTGGCAATCGACGGCAGGTTGGCGACGATGCGGCCGAGTTCGCCCGCGCCCGATAGCGCGCCCTGGATGCGTCCCGCCGGGCCGAGATTGTGCGTGATCCATTCGCGCACCACCGGGTCTGCGATCTTCCAGATGTCGAGCTTGGGGTCGAAGCCGCGCGCCACGCCCTCGACCACCACCATGGTCTTCTGCAGCAGGATCAGTTCGGGCCGCGTCTGCATGTCGAACAGCCCGGTGACCTCGAGCAGAAGCGTCAACAGCTTCGCCATCGAGATTTCCTCGGCGGTGCGGTTGTGGATCGGCTCGCCGATGGCACGGATCGCCTGCGCGAAATTCTCCACCGAATGGTGGCCCGGCACGTAGCCGGCCTCGAAATGCACCTCCGCGACGCGGCGATAGTCGCGGGTGATGAAGCCGAGCAGGATCTCGGCAAGGAAGCGCCGCTCTTTCAGCCCAAGCCGCCCCATGATGCCGAAATCGACCGCGACCAGCCGGCCGGCCTCGTCGAGGAACAGATTGCCCGGATGCATGTCGGCATGGAAGAAGCCGTCGCGCAGCGCGTGGCGCAGGAAGCTCTGGATCACCTTGCGGCCGAGGTCCGGCAGGTCGACCTGGGCCTGCGCCAGCCGGGCGTGATCGTTCAGCGCGATGCCGTCGATCCATTCCATCGTCAGCACGCTGTGGGCGGTGCGATCCCAATCCACCGCCGGCACCCGGAAGTCCGGATCGTCGCGCGTGTTCTCGGCCATCTCGGACAGCGCGGCCGCCTCGAGCCGCAGGTCCATCTCCATCGCGACCGAGCGCGACATCGTGTTGATGACCTCGATCAGCCGCAGACGCCGCGCCTCGGCGGAATGTGCTTCCGCCTTGTGCGCGACAAAGAAGAAGTCGCTGAGGTCGCGCCGGAAGCGCGCGGCGACATTGGGCCGGAGCACCTTGACCGCAACCTGATGCCGCACGCCGTCGCGCTCGACCTCGGCGCGATGCACCTGCGCGATCGAGGCTGCGGCAACCGCCGGACCCAGTTTCACAAAGGCCTGCGACAGCGGCCGTTCCAGCGATTGCGTGAGGACAGCTTCGGCCTCTTCCTGCGCGAATGGCGGCAGCCGGTCCTGCAGGGCTTCGAGATCGAGCGCCATCGCCACGCCGACCACGTCGGGCCGGGTGGCGAGGAATTGCCCGAGCTTGAGATAGGCGGGCCCGAGCCGGGTCAGCGCGCGGGACAGCCGCGGCCCGGATTTGGCGGAGCGGCGCTCGATCAGCCGCGCCAGTTTCAACGCAAGTTGCCCGGGCGGCGGCACCAGCGCGGGATCGACGACGCCGAACACGCCCTCGCGCGCAAACACGAAACCGGCGCGGGCAAGGCGCGCGATGTGGGTCACTGCAGAGATCACAAACGCCAGCCCGAATGCAGCGCCACGATGCCGCCGGAGAGGCTCTGCCACTTCACGCGCGCAAAGCCGGCGGCGCCGATCATTTCGGCGAACGCGCTCGGCCGCGGGAATTTGCGGATCGACTCGACGAGATACTGATAGGACTCGGCGTCGCCGGTGACGGCGCGGCCGAGCGGCGGGATCACCTTGAAGGAAAACAGATCGTAGATCTTGTCGAGGCCGGGCACGTCGACGGTGGAGAATTCCAGGCAGAGAAAGCGGCTGCCGGGCTTGAGCACCCGGTAGGCCTCGCGCAGCGCGAGGTCGATCTGCGGCACGTTGCGGATGCCGAACGCGATGGTGTAGGCGTCGAACGCGCGGTCGGCGAAACCCAACGCCTCGGCATTGCCCTCGACGAACGACACGCGGTCATCGAGGTGCTGCTTGGCAGCGCGTTCGCGGCCGACGGCGAGCATGTCGGTATTGATGTCGCAGACCGTGGCATGGAAGCCGGTGCCCGCGGTCTTGGCGGCCCGGAATGCGATGTCGCCGGTGCCGCCGGCGACGTCGAGCAGCGCGAACGGCCGGTCGCCCTTCGGCGGATCGAGCGTCGTGATCATGACGTCCTTCCAGGCCCGGTGCAGGCCCACCGACATCAGATCGTTCATCAGGTCGTAGCGCGACGCCACGCTGTGAAACACCTCGTTCACCAGCGTCTGCTTCTCGCCCAGAGGCACGTCCCTGAAGCCGAAATGGGTGGTTTGATCCGGCCGATCCATCAACTCATACTCTTACCTTTTTGGTCGCGTTCTCTTCACGCGAACCGGTGCCCACTTCGCTCGAAAACGCTCCAGCCGGACCATAGCGCGGCGGCCGCAATGGCGCTATCACGTCACTTCCAAAAGGTGAATGCCTGCCATGCCGGAATTACCCGAAGTCGAGACCGTCCGCCGCGGCCTGCAACCGGCCATGGAAGGGTCCAAAATCATCAAGGCCGAGGCCCGCCGCAAGGATTTGCGGTTTCCGTTCCAGAAAGACTTCATCGCCCGGCTCGAGGGCCAGACCATCACCGGGCTCGGCCGCCGGGCCAAATATCTGATGGCGGACCTGAACTCCGGCGACGTGCTGCTGATGCATCTGGGCATGTCGGGCTCGTTCCGCGTGCTGAAGCAGGACGGCGCGGCGGCGCCGGGGCAATTCCACCATCCGCGCAGTGAGGATCGCGCGCACGATCACGTCGTGTTCCACATGTCGTCCGGTGCGGCCGTCGTCTTCAACGATCCGCGGCGCTTCGGCTACATGAAGATCATCGCCCGCAATGCGATCGAGGATGAACCGCTGCTGAAGGGGCTCGGACCCGAGCCGCTCGGCAATGCGTTCGACGCTGCGATGCTGGCGCGCTCCTGCCACAACAAGAAGACCAGCCTGAAGGCCGCGCTGCTCGATCAGCGCGTGGTGGCGGGACTTGGCAACATCTATGTCTGCGAGGCGCTGTTTCGCTCGCACCTGTCGCCGCGGCGATTGGCCGCGACGCTTGCAACGAAGAAGGCCGAGCCCACCGATCACGCCAAACGGCTGGTCGACGCGATCCATTCTGTGCTCAACCAGGCGATCAAGGCCGGCGGCTCGTCGATCAGCGATCATCGGCTGACCAACGGCGATCTCGGCTATTTCCAGCATTCCTTCCAGGTCTACGACCGCGAAGGCGAGACATGCCGCACATCGGGCTGCGAGGGCATCGTGAGGCGCTTCACCCAGAACGGCCGCTCCACGTTCTGGTGCCCGAAGTGCCAGAAATAACATGTTCGAGACGCCACGCATCGAGACGCGACGCCTGATCCTGCGGCCGCTTGCGCTGTCCGATGCCGCGGCGATTCAGCGTCACTTCAACAATTGGAACGTGATCAAGACGCTCGCCACGGTGGTGCCGTGGCCGTATCCCGACGACGGCGCGGAAAGTTTCATCAAGCGCGAGCTGGACAAGATCGCGGCCGGCGAGGAAAGCTATCAATGGGTGCTGGTGTTGCGCACCGGCGATGGCGAGGCGATCGGCAACATCAATTTCCGGCCGCGCGCCGACGGGCGCAAGGGCAATCGCGGGTTCTGGCTGGCCGAGCCTTACTGGAATCAAGGACTGATGACGGAGGCGATCGCCGCGGTGAATGATTTCGCTTTCCTGACGCTCGGCCTCGATCACTTCCATGTCTGCAACGCGCAGTCCAATATCGCCTCGCGCCGGGTCAAGCAGAAGACCGGCGCCGAATTGGTCGGCTTCGTCGAACTTCCGCACCACAATGGCGAATCCAGAGCGGAGAAATGGAAGGTCACGCGCGAAACCTGGCTGCGCGATCGCCCGACAACGTGACCCTCAAGGGCGAATGCCGCCGTGAGAAAAGTCGTGGCGCCTTGACCGCGGATGCGAGGCCGCAGAACATGGCGCCCATCGCTCCTTCAAAAACGAGAACACAATGGCGATCAACGGCAACTGGCGCGATCGCGCCGCGACAAGCTTTCAGTGCGAGAAGCAACCGGCCACCAGCAGCCGCGGCATGGTGGTGAGCAATCATCCGCTGGCATCGAGCGCGGGCGCCGAGATGCTGGCTGCCGGCGGCAACGCGATCGATGCAGCGATCGCGACCCTGTTCACGCTGACCGTGGTCGAGCCGATGATGGTCGGCATCATCGGCGGCGGCATGGCGCATATCCGCCTCGCCGACGGCAGCCATCGCTTCATCGACGGCCAGAGCACGGTGCCGAAGGCGGTGCGGCCGGACACCTACACGTCGAAGCCCGGTTCGGCGCATGACGTGTTCGACACCGTCGGCAACGAGAATCTGAATGGGCCGAAGGCGGTCGCGGTGCCGGGCTCGCTGAAGGCGTGGTGCGAAACGCTGCGCCGCTTCGGCACCATGAGTCTCGCCGACGTGATGCAGCCCGCGATCAAGCATGCCGCGCGCGGCTACGCGGCGACGCCGTACTTGAACGAATGCATCACCGATGGTGCCGAGGAGATGCTGAAGGACAAGCCGATCTCGGCAATCTATCTGCCTGGCGGCACCCCGCTGAAGCCGGGCGAGCGCGTGGTGCAGGCCGAGTATGCCGAGACACTGAAATACATCGCCGACCACGGCGACAACGCGCTCTACCAGGGGCCGCTTGGCGACATCCTGGTCGACTACATGAAGAACAACGGCGGCTTCATCGCGCAAGAGGATCTCGCGGCCTACAAGACCGTCGAGCGGCAGCCGATCCGCTGCGACTACCGCGGCTGGGAAATCCTCGGGCCCCCGCCGCCCGCGGCGTCAGGCGTGCACATCACAGAGATGCTCAACATCTTGGAAGGCTATGATGTCGCGCGCCTCGGCTTCGGCACGGCCGAGACCATCCATTATCTCGCCGAAGTGTTGAAGATCGCCTTTGCCGACCGCGAAGCCGCGAGCGGCGATCCCGCCTATATCAGCGTTCCGGTGGAGCGGCTGACCTCGAAGGCCTATGCCGAGGAGCGCCGCCGCGCCATCGATCCCGACCGCGCGCAGGCCTGGAGCGCGGGTGTCACGCAGCTCGAAGGCGCCCACACCACGCACATGACCGCGGCGGATGCGATGGGCAATGTGGTGGCGACCACGCAGACGATCAACAATCTGTTCGGGGCCAAGATCCTGATCCCGGGCCTCGGCACCGTGCCGAACAACTACATGAACCTGTTCGATCCGCGGCCGGGGCACGCGCTGTCGCTGGCCGCGGGCAAGCGCGTCACCACCTCGATGTCGCCGATGATGGCGCTGCGCGACGGCAAACTGGTCTACGCACTCGGCCTGCCGGGCGGGAAGCGCATCTTCCCGAGCGCGATGCAGGCGCTGATCAATTTGATCGACCACGGCATGGACCTGCAGGAGGCGGTCGAGGCGCCACGAGTCTGGACCGAGGGCAATGCGCTGGAGGTCGAGCAGGCGGTCCCGGAGAGCATCCGCGCCGCACTGTCGGCGAAGGGCCACAAGGTGCAGGTCGTGCCGACGGTCGCCGGCGGCATGAACGCGATCCAGTTCCACGCCGACGGCACGATGTCGGGCGCGGCCTGCTGGCGCGCCGACGGCACGCCGGTCGGCATCGCCGGCGGTCTCGCCCGCGCCGGGGTGCGGTTTGCGCTGAGGTGACGCCGACGCCGACTACGCTGTTTGACAGCTTGAACCGAGCACCATCCTCAACGTCGTCCTGGCGAAAGCCAGGACCCATTACCCCAAATCTCATTATTGTGCGACGCCGGGGCCGCGATCCGGTTTCATCGCTGGATGCGGTGGTTATGGGTCCTGGCCTTCGCCAGGACGACGTGTGGGAAGAGCCGTGGCTGAATCACACGAGTCTCTGGAATACCCGATCGCCCGCATGCGCGGGCGATGACAGCATCCTATTTCCTGACGCAGATCACGCGGACCACGGCGGCCTTGGCATCCGCCGATTCGCCCGACGCGTTGACGCCGTGCGCCTTCAGGAAGTTGCGCACCGTATCGGCGGGCACCAGCGCGGCTTGCGCCGGCGGTACCGCATTGGCCGGGCCTGCAACGATGACAGGCTTTAGCACCGCGATGCCGGCAAACTTGCCGCTGCCGTCGAGTGCTGCCGCTCCGGAGAACCCGATCGCCGGCGGCGGCGACAGCGCCTGATCGCCGCCGCCGAGTTGCGCCACCGACGCCTTGACGCTGCTCGCGGCTGCACCGCCGCCCTGGTTCTGCGGATCGGCGATGCCGGTGATGTCGAGCGCGGTCTGCGTCGCCTGGCCTGCGATGTTGAGCGGCTTCAGCCCGCGCGCGCCATAGATGCGCAGCAAGGCGAGATCATGATCCTTGTCCGCGGCGACCCGATCGGCATTGCCGTGGCCCGGGATCGTCAGCGCGATGCAGTCATCGGTCGCCACCCGGTCGGTAACGACAGCGCCATCGTCGCTGACCACGACGCCGGTGGCGTATTCGACGGTCTTGCGCGGCGGCGGGCCGGCCTGCACGCCGGACGGAAATGCGTTGAAGGCGCTCGACATCGCGATCACCACCGGCTCGACCGTGGTCTGCATCGCCTGATCATAGAGAATGGTGAGGATGCGGACCTCGTCGCCCTTCAAGGTGCCGCGCAGATAGAATTTCTTCAGTCCCTGCATGCCCGACAGCACGAAGAAATCTGGCTTCACCACGGTGTAGTCGATGGTGCGGCCGGCCGGCTCCTTCTTCTCCTGCTCGGCAAGCTTTGCAGTGGTGGGGCTCGCCTCCTTGCGCCGGGTCAGCAGCACCTGGACGGTGCCGGTCGGCGAGGTCCATTTGGCGCCGGAGGCGTCGCTGGTGAGCTGCGGCACCAGCTTGGTGGGAATGCCGAGCCGCGCCCCGGTGGCAGGCTCGGTGACGACCCTCCAGCCGATGCTCTCCTGCTTCCGCCGCGCGGTGTCGGCGAGCACGCCGCGCTCCTGTGGGTTCAGCACGCCGGTCGGCTTGCCGCCGCGGTTCTTCTGGAATTCCTTGATCGCATTGACCATGCGCTCGCTGACGTCGCCGGTAATCGCGCCGTTATATTCGCCGACCCAGGCGAGGTCGGATTGCAGCGCCAGCCGCTCGGCCTGCGCCATCGCGCTCGCGGTATCTTCCGGTTTCTGCAGAGCGGGGCGAACCGGCACCGTCGTCACGGTCTTCGGCTTGGCTCCGGCCGTCGTCGGCGGCGTCAATTGGGCGTGCGCGGCGCCGACTGCCACGACCATCAATGTTGCCGAAAGCACCAATCTCATGACAAATCCGGGGGAAATGACTGATACCATTGACGTCCAAGCAATTAAGCACATCTGCTTGGTCGGCAACAACCGCGCTCCGGTTCAGGGAACAGCGCGCAGGACAACCGAATGCTGAGTGCCGACGAACTTGAACGCTATGCCCGCCACATCGTGCTGCGCGAGGTGGGCGGCCCCGGCCAGAATGCACTGAAAAAGGCGTCGGTGCTGGTGATCGGCGCCGGCGGCCTTGGCGCGCCGGCGCTGATGTATCTGGCCGCCGCCGGCGTCGGCCGGCTCGGCGTGATCGATGACGACATCGTCTCGCTCTCCAATTTGCAGCGCCAGATCATCCATACGACGTCGGATATCGGCAAGCGCAAGGTCGACAGCGCGGCGGCGCAGATCCACGCGCTCAACCCGCACGTGGCGTTCGAGGCGCATCCGATGCGGCTCACCGCCGACAACGCGATGGCGATGATCGGAAATTACGATCTCGTGCTCGACGGCTCCGATAATTTCGAGACCCGCTATCTCGTCGCCGATGGCTGCTTCCTCGCGAAACGGCCGCTGATCACGGCGGCGCTGGGCCAGTTCGACGGTTCGCTGACCACGATCCGCGCGCACGAGAAGAATGCGGACGGCGTGTTCAACCCGACCTATCGCTGCCTATTCCCGGAGGCGCCGCCGCCGGGCACGGTGCCGGCCTGCGCCGAGGCCGGCGTGATGGGCGCGCTCGCAGGCGTCCTGGGATCGATGATGGCGCTGGAGGCGATCCGCGAGATCGTCGGCTTCGGCGAGGGCCTGGTCGGCCGCCTCCTGATGGTCGATGCGCGCGCGATGCGGTTCGAAACCCTGCGCTACGCGCGCGATCCGCAGAACCCGCTCAACGGTGATACACCCGGCATCACCGATCTGAGCGGGCATCTGTAGTTCGTTAAAGCGTGATGAGATTAGGTTGAGCTTGAACGACGTCGAAAGTTCACCTCTCCCGTGGGAGAGGTGAACCGAACCCACGGCAAGCCGATTCAACCAAAAATTATCCCGCTCTAGACGCGGATGCGGGCTTCTCGCTGTCCATGTGCCGGAGATGCTCCTCCGGATAGCGCCCGCCGGCGGCGGCGCCGGGCGGAAATGCTTCGGCGAGCGCGGCAAGATGCGCCGCGGTCAGCTTCACATCGCGCGCACCGAGCGCCTCGGTCAGCCGCTCGCGCCGCCGCGCGCCGACCAGCGGCACGATATCCTTGCCTTGCGCCGCGACCCAGGCAATCGCGACCTGCGCCGGGGAGGCGCCGATCTCGCCTGCGATGATGCGCAGCCGATCGGCGAGCGCGAGGTTGGTGTCGATGTTGCCGGCCTGGAAGCGCGGGCTCAGCAGGCGGAAATCCTTTGCGCCGGCGTGGTCCTTCGACCAGTGCCCGCTGATCAGCCCGCGTGCCAGCACGCCATAGGCCGATATGCCGATGCCGAGCTCGCGGCAGGTCTTCAGGATGTCGGTCTCGATGCCGCGCGAGATGAGCGAATACTCGATCTGCAGATCGGCGATCGGATGCACCTTGTGGGCACGGCGGATGGTGTCGGAACCCACTTCGGAGAGGCCGATATGGCTGATCCAGCCGGCCTTGATCATGTCGGCCATCGCGCCGACCGTATCCTCGATCGGCACATTGGGATCGAGCCGCGCCGGGCGATAGATATCAATGTGATCGACGCCGAGCCGCTGCAGCGAATAGGCGACGAAATTCTTCACGGCAGCGGGACGGCTGTCATAGCCGAGGAAGCCGTAGTTGCGATCGCGCAGCGCGCCGAACTTGACGCTGATCACGAGATTGTCGCGGCTGCGGCTCTTCAGCGCCTCGCCGATCAGCATCTCATTGTGGCCCATGCCGTAGAAGTCGCCGGTGTCGAGCAGCGTGATGCCGGCCTCGAGCGCGGCATGGATCGTCGCGATGCTCTCGCCGCGGTCGGTGGGACCATAGAAGTCGGACATGCCCATGCAGCCGAGGCCGATCAGCGAAACCGTCGGGCCGGTGGAACCGAGTTTACGTGTGTCCATGATGGTGTTCCCAAAACATTGCGGCGGATGATCCGCCGCCGCTGATATGGGCCGATCCGGTTTTTGGGATAAGCTGGACAATCGCGAACGGGTTGTTCACTATATCGAACAATGCAGGATTTCGACCTTCGCGACCTCGATGCCTTCGTGGCGGTGGCGCGCACGCGCAACTTCCGGCGTGCCGCGCTGGAGAGCCGCGTCTCGGTCTCAAGCCTCAGCCAGCGCCTGCGCGATATGGAGGAGCGGCTCGGCGTCCGCCTGATGAACCGCACCACCCGCAGCGTTGCCCTGACCGAAGCCGGCGAACTGCTGCTCGCCCGCGTCGCGCCGGCAATGGTCAACGTCGCCGACGCGATCACCGAGGTGCGCGGCCTGCGCGCCGAGCCTTCGGGGCGGCTGCGCATCAACGCGCCGCCGCCCGCGGTCGATCTCGTGCTGGCGCCGATGGTCGCGCCGTTCCTCGCCAAATATCCGCAGGTCGATCTCGATATCGTCGCCGAAAGTGCGTTCGTGGACATCGTCGCGCAGGGCTTTGACGCCGGCGTGCGCTATGGCGAGCACCTGGCGCAGGACATGGTGGCGGTCCCGCTCGGCGCGCCGCAACGCTACGCGGTCGTGGCGTCGCGCGATTACGTCGCGAAGCATGGCCGGCCGATGTATCCGAAGGATCTGCTGGCGCATGCCTGCATCCGTAGCCGCTTCAGCAACGGCGTGATGTTCGATTGGGAGTTCGAGAAGAACGGGCGGGTGGTGAAGGTGTCGCCGCCGGCCAAGCTGACCGCGACCTATCTCGGGCTTGCGCTACGCGCGGTGCATGACGGCGTCGGCTACTGGGCGACATTCGAGGGCTATGTCCGCTACGGCATCAAATCGGGTGCGCTCGTCAGCGTGCTCGACGACTGGTGTCCGCCGTTTGACGGGCCGTTTTTGTACTACCCGAGCCGGCGTCAGCCGCCACCGGCGCTCGCCGCGTTCGTGTCGTTCGTCGCCGACTGGCGCAAGCAGGCGCGGCGGAAGACGAAGTCGAGCTAGTCCCACATCGTCGTCCCGGCGAAGGCCGGGACGCGCCGGTATGTATTTACAGCGAGTGCCGACCCGCGCCGTCTCCTTTGCATGGGGTTGTTTTCGATATTTTTGCCAGCCGCTCTCTTCCCCTTCCCCCTGAAAGGGGGAAGGTCGGGATGGGGGGTCAGCCGCAGACGCCGCTGCGCGTGGAGAGAGCGGGATCCCCACCCGCTTTGCTCTGATGAGCAAAGCGACCTCCCCTTTTCAAGGGGAGGTTGGAACTGCGTGGCTTGGATGGAGCGCGACGCAAGCCCGGCTACGGAATCACAGCATGCTCGGCAGCACGCGATCCGGCGGCTTGTGGGCGTCGAGGAAGGTTCGGATATTGATGATCACCTTCTCGCCCATCTCGACGCGGCCTTCGATGGTGGCCGAGCCCATATGCGGCAGCAGCGTCACCTTGCCGGCCCTGGCGAGCCGCACCAGCTTCGGGTTCACCGCGGGCTCGTGCTCATAGACGTCGAGACCCGCGCCTCCGACATCGCCGGCTTCGATCAGCTTGATCAGCGTGTCCTCGTCGATCACCTCGCCGCGCGCGGTGTTGACGATATAGGCTTCCTTCCGGATCAGCTTGAGCCGCCGCGCCGAGAGCAGGTGATAGGTCGCCGGCGTGTGCGGGCAGTTCACCGAGATGATGTCCATCCGCGCCAGCATCTGGTCGAGGCTTTCCCAATAGGTCGCCCCTAACTCCTCGGCGATGACGGGCGCCACCGGCCGGCGGTTGTGATAGTGGATCTGCAGGCCGAAGGCGCGTGCGCGGCGCGCCACGGCCTGGCCGATGCGGCCCATGCCGATGATGCCGAGCCGCTTTCCGCCGATGCGGTGGCCCAGCATCCAGGTCGGCGACCAGCCGGCCCAGTGTTGCTTGCCTTCGGTCAGGATCGCGGCGCCTTCGATCATGCGGCGCGGCACGGCAAGGATCAGCGCCATCGTCATGTCGGCGGTGTCTTCGGTCAGCACCTTCGGCGTATTGGTCACCGTGATGCCGCGGGCATGCGCGGCGGTGACGTCGATATTGTCGACGCCATTGCCGAAATTGGCGATCAGCTTCAACTTGCAGTCGGGCTGATTGATCACGTCCTCGCGGATCATGTCGGTCACGGTCGGCACCAGCACGTCGGCGGTCCTCGCCGCCTCGGCTATCTGTTCCGGCGTCATCGGCGTGTCGTCGAGATTCAGTCTGGCATCGAACAGCTCGCGCATCCGGGTCTCGATCGAGTCCGGCAGCTTGCGGGTGACGACGACGAGAGGCTTTTTCTTCACCGACATGTCCTGCTTTCATGAGGCGCGCGGCCCGTCAAAAACCGAGCCGTTGAGGCCTCATTAACCCGGTTGTTCGACACTGCTGATAGCCGCGCTGTCCCGGCGTTTCCTTCGCGTTTCCTAGGGTTCCCCGATACTTGCCCCGGCTGTCGCCAAGGGGAGACAACGGGAAATTCGGGTGTTCTGGCTCTCAGGCGTTCCGTCCTCTCTAGCAGAAGGCCGGGCCAAGACAAGAACCCCTCGGATCGATGCGGGCAGGGAACGAACAGCGCCGGCGCGGGGGCCTTCGGGCACGGGTTTGAATTTGGGTTTGGGTTGCAGCTCGCCGAATGCGGGTTGGGCATCTCGGCAGGAGACGAGTTGATGGTCTGGCGTTTCGGTTCATTGGTGGCTCTGGTCGGGAGCATGCTGAGCGCGTCGGTCATCCCCGGACATACCGCCAAGGATTTGAGCCCCACCACCAGCGGCCTGCCGATTCCGCGCTATGTCAGCCTGAAATCCGATCATGTGAACGTCCGGGCCGGCCCGACCAAGGACAATGACGTCGCCTGGGTCTACACGCGGTCGGGGCTGCCGGTCGAAATCACCGCGGAGTTCGAGAACTGGCGCCGGGTGCGCGATTCCGAGGGCGCCGAAGGCTGGGTCTATCACTCCCTGCTGTCCGGCCGCCGCACCGCGGTCGTCACGATGAAGAACAAGGACGATCTGGCCTCGTTGTACGATCGTCCCGACGCCACCAGCGCCATCGCGGCACGCCTGCAGGCCGGCGTCGTCGCACAGGTCAAGAAATGCGCCAATAACTGGTGCCGGGTCACCGGCAACGGGTTCGACGGCTGGATCGAGCAGCAACGCCTGTGGGGCGTCTACGCCGACGAGAAGGTGGACTGACGTCTGTTGTCGTCCCGGCGAAGGCCGGGACCCATACCGCGTGATCTCTCGATAGCGCGCGCTGGGGAGTCGCCCTAGTAGAAAACGAATTTGTGGTTATGGGTCCCGGCTTTCGCCGGGACGACGAGTTAGCGCTTCTTGCGCAGCCGCACGACCATGTCGACACGGGAAATCTCGTAGCCCTCAGGCACGTTGGGCATCTTCGACAGCACGAGGTTCGGGTCGGGAATGTCGACCAGCTCGTGGTTGTGCTCGAGATAGAAGTGGTGATGCGTCGACACATTCGTGTCGAAATAGGTCTTGGTACCGTCGACGCTGACCTGGCGCAGCAGGCCGGCATCGGTCAGCTGGTTGAGGGTGTTGTAGACGGTCGCCAGCGACACCGGAACCTTGGCCAGCGTGGCTTCCTCGTACAGCATTTCAGCGGTCAGGTGGCGGGCACCCTTGCCGAACAGCAGCCAACCCAGCGCCATGCGCTGACGGGTCGGCCGGAGGCCGGCAGACTGCAGCATCTCGTTGACGTCATGCCACGGACAACCGGTCAGGGCAGGGTGGTGCCCAGCGCCCCGGGCAGCCGGGTGCACGGCATCATCGTTCGCAGCCGGTACTTCGTCGTTCATATCCACTCTATGCACCCAACTCAGGCAATATTCCTCATAAATATAAAAAGGATGCCCATCAGATGCAAGTTTTTCGCAACTAGAACGAATCCAAGCTGCGGTAGAAACCTAAGGAGAAACGGCAATTTATCATCGGAATGCCGCTTTGCCGCCCGATTGGCCCTATGTTAGAGAGCGCGCGGACCACATATGCGCTTTCGGCAGAGATAACAGGCCGGTAGCGTACCCAGGTAGCGCCAAGATGCGGGACGGGATATTCCGGTTCCCGTGGGTAGATTAAGGTCCGACCAAGCAAAGCGCTTCATCGGGACATCAGAGGTGAAAGAGGATGCTGGATCGGCGCGGCGGTTACGAATACGAGGATTTGCTGGCTTGCGGGCGGGGCGAGCTTTTCGGTCCCGGCAACGCCCAGTTGCCGCTGCCACCGATGCTGATGTTCGATCGCATCAGTGAGATCTCGCAAACCGGCGGCGAGTACGGCAAGGGGCTGGTGCGCGCCGAGCTCGAAGTGAAGCCGGATCTCTGGTTCTTCGGCTGCCATTTCAAGAACGATCCGGTGATGCCGGGCTGCCTCGGCCTCGATGCCATGTGGCAAATGGTCGGCTTTTACCTTGGCTGGATCGGTGGCGAAGGTCATGGCCGCGCGCTCGGCCTCGGCGAGCTGAAGTTCTCCGGACAGGTGCTGCCGCACGCGCGCAAGGTTGTGTACAACATCGATATCAAGCGCGTGATGCGGTCAAAGCTCGTGCTTGGAATTGCTGACGGGTGGCTTTCCATGGACGACGAGATTATCTATCGCGCCAAGGACTTGAAGGTCGGATTGTTCAAGCAGGGCACGGCGCCATCTTGAGCAGGATCATCATGCGGCAACATAAGGGCAGGGCGAGGCGAACATGAGGCGGGTTGTCATCACGGGGATGGGGATTGTCTCGTCCATCGGTAACAACACCCAGGAAGTGCTTGCGAGCCTCTACGAGGCGAAGTCGGGCATTTCGCGTGCGGAGAAGGCTGCGGAGCTTGGCTTCCGTTCGCAGGTGCACGGTGCGCCGACGCTCAATCCCGCCGAGGTGATCGATCGCCGCGCGATGCGGTTCCTCGCCGAAGGTGCTGCGTGGAATCACGTCGCCATGGAGCAGGCGATCCGCGACTCCGGCCTCGAGGAGAACGAGGTCTCCAACATCCGCACCGGCATCATCATGGGATCTGGCGGACCGTCGACGCGAACGCTGGTGGAGGCCGCCGACATCGCGCGCGCCAAGGGCCCGAAGCGCGTTGGCCCGTTCGCCGTGCCGAAGGGGATGTCGTCGACCGCGTCGGCGACGCTCGCGACCTGGTTCAAGATCAAGGGCGTGAACTACTCGATCTCCTCGGCCTGCGCGACGTCGAACCATTGCATTGGCAATGCCTACGAGACGATCCAGATCGGCAAGCAGGACATCATCTTCGCCGGTGGCTGCGAGGAACTCGACTGGACGCTGTCGGTGCTGTTCGACGCCATGGGCGCGATGTCGTCGAAGTATAACGACACGCCGGCGACCGCCTCGCGTCCCTACGACATCAGCCGCGACGGTTTCGTGATCGCCGGTGGCGCAGGTGTCGTGGTGCTCGAAGAGCTCGAGCATGCCAAGGCGCGCGGCGCGCGGATCTACGGTGAGGTCGTCGGCTACGGCGCGACCTCGGACGGGTACGACATGGTGGCGCCGTCGGGCGAGGGCGCCGAGCGCTGCATGCGCATGGCGATGTCGACGGTGGATACGCCGGTCGACTACATCAATCCGCACGCCACCTCGACGCCGGCCGGCGATCCGCCCGAGATCGAGGCGATCCGCAAGGTGTTCGGCACCGGCGACAAGTGCCCGCCGATCTCCGCGACCAAGGCGCTGACCGGCCACTCGCTCGGCGCCACCGGCGTGCAGGAAGCGATCTACTCGCTGCTGATGCTGAACAACGGCTTCATCTGCGAGAGCGCGCATATCACCGAGCTCGATCCGGTGTTCGCCGACATGCCGATCGTGCGCAAGCGCATCGACAACGCCAAGCTCACGACCGTGCTGTCGAACTCGTTCGGCTTCGGCGGCACCAACGCCACGCTGGTATTCAGGCGGCTTGATGCCTGATTTCGTCTCTCCTCGCTTGCTGAGGGAGGTCCGCAGGCAGCGAATGGGGATATTGCAACGATCCGGAATGGGGTGGGAATGATTATTGAACCGCGCGTGCGAGGCTTCATCTGCACGACGGCACATCCCGTCGGCTGCGCCACGAATGTCCGCGAACAGATCGCCTACGTTCTCAAGCAGGGTCCGGTCGCGGACTGCCCGAAACGCGTTGCCGTGCTCGGCTGCTCGACGGGCTACGGCCTGGCGAGCCGCATCGTCGCGACCTTCGCCGGCGGCGCGGACACGATCGGCGTATCGCTGGAGCGCGAGCCGTCGGAAAAGAGGAGCGCCAGCGCCGGCTGGTACAACAACCGCGCCTTCGAGATCGAGGCCCAGAAGATCGGGCGCTCGCCGCTCACGCTGGAGGGCGATGCCTTCTCCGACGAGATGAAGAAAGACTTCATCGAGCGCGTGCGCGAAAAATTCGGACAGCTCGACTTGCTGGTTTACAGCATGGCAGCGCCGGTCCGCACCGATCCGGACACGGGCAAGACCTATCGCTCGGTCATCAAGCCGCTGGGCGCGCCGGTCGAGATCAAGACGCTCGACACCGAGACCGGCGAGGTGTTCCAGACCACCCTTGAGCCTGCGAACGAGGAGCAAACCGCGGCCACGGTCGCGGTGATGGGCGGCGATGACTGGAAGCGCTGGATCGACCAGCTCGCCGATGCCGGCGTGCTGGCGCCGGGCTTCCGCACGCTCAACTACACCTATATCGGCAGCGAACTGACCTGGCCGATCTACTGGAACGGCACCCTCGGCCGCGCCAAGGTCGATCTCGACAGCAAGGCGGAAGCGATCCGGGGCCGGCTCGGTGCGGACGCCGCCCGCGTCGTCGCGCTGAAGGCCGTGGTCACCCAGGCGAGCTCGGCCATTCCGGTGGTGCCGCTCTATGGCACGGTGCTGTTCAAGGTGATGAAGCAGCTCGGGCTCCATGAGGGCTGCATCGAGCAGATCGACCGCCTGTTCCGCACCCGCCTCGGCAAGGGTGTCGAGCTCGACGATGCGCAGCGCATCCGGGTCGACGATTGGGAGCTTTCGCCCGAAGTGCAGACGGAAGTGTCGCGGCGCTGGCCGCTGCTCACCACCGAGACGCTCGGCGAGTTGGCGGACCTCGGCGAATACAAGAGCCAGTTCCTCCGCCTGTTCGGCTTTGGCATCGATGGCGTCGACTACACGCAGGACGTCGATCCGCGCGTCGTCCCGGGTTAGGGCCGGAACCACCGCTCCGTAGCCCGGATGGAGCGGAGCGCAATCCGAGACAGACGTTGACGTGGAGATAGTTTCCCGGATTTCGCTTCGCTTCATCCGGGCTACGTCGCTGCGTTACCCCGCCGCAATCTTCTCCGCGCGCTGGAACGCGGGCCGCGCCACGCAGCGGTCGATATAGGCCTCGAATGACGGCCGCGGCGGCACCATCTTGAACACGCGCACCGCAAAGTTCAGTCCCGCCCCGATCGCGATGTCGGCGGCGGAGAACTGATCGCCGAGAATCCATGGCCCCTTCCGCAACTCGGCATCGAGCACGTCGAACACCTGCGCCGCGCTGCCCCATGCCGCGGTGCTGGTCGGCACCTCGAGCTTGGTGAAGAGCTGGATCAGCGCCGGCTCGATGCAGCTCGGTGAGAAGAACAGCCATTGCAGATAGCGTGCGCGCTTCGGATCGTTCGTGGCCGGCGCGAGCTTGGTCTCCGGATAGCGGTCGGCGATATAGGCGCAGATCGCGGCGGCCTCGGCGAGCCGGGCATCGCCGTCGGTCAACGCCGGCACCTTGCCCATCGGGTTGATCTTGAGGAAGTCCGGCGCCTTCTGTGCGCCGGTGCTGATATCGGTCAGCACCCGTTCGTAAGCCAGGCCGGATTCTTCCAGCAGCCAGATGGCGGAGAACGAGCGCGAGCGCGGCGACCAGTACAGCTTGATCATGGTGCGGTCCCTTCTTTGGCATGGACGAACGGCGTCCGTTACATCGCGCGTCCGCCACGAATTGGCAACGCACGACGGATGGGCAAATCGCGTGACCTCAGGTCGAGATGTTGGTCAATTAGGCGACTTTCGCTCTCTTCCACCGGTAGTGCTTCATCATGAAACCGGTGACCGGATTGGGCGCTTCCTTCTCGAAGACAAAGCCTTCGCGCTCGTACCAGCGCCAGGCCTTCGCGTTCTCGCGGACGCATTTCAACCAGATCTCGTCGGGCATCTGTTGGCGCGTGAAGGCGAGCAGATGGCGTCCGAGGCTCTGGCCCTGATGGGTGGGCACGACCATCAGCTGGTCGAGCAAAAAGGTCGGCAGGTGCAGCGCCAGCATGGCGGCGATGGTGCCGTGATCGTCGGCGACGAACAGGCTCCAGCCGCCCGCGATCTCGCGCGGCAGACGGGCGCGCAGGTTGTTCAACAGACCTTCGCTTGCCTGCGAGAGCCCGGTCGAGACCCAGCTGTCCATCCAGGCGCGCGCGATCGCATCAAGTTCGTCAGCACGGGCAGGGCGGATGATCGGCAGCGTCATCGTCGATCCCCTTGGCGTTCGGCACCGGCGGCGCGAAGCTGCGGACGTATAAAGGTGGAAGCCCCGCGAAGCGATCGCGGGGCTTTCAAGCCTAACGCAGTTCGTTGCGACCGGCGAGCCCGCGGCTCACACGCCGAGCGTGCCGGCCTTGGCTGCGGCATAACGCTCGGCCACGGCCTTCCAGTTCACCGTATTCCACCACGCCTTGAGGTAATCGGGCCGGCGGTTCTGGTAGGTCAGGTAATAGGCGTGCTCCCAGACGTCGTTGCCGAGCAGCGCGCGTTTGCCGTCCATGATTGGATTGTCCTGGTTCGGCCGCGTCTCGATCGCGAGCTTGCCGTCCTTGGTCACGGTGACGAACACCCAGCCGGAGCCGAACACGCGCCCGCCGGCGGCGTTGAAATCGGCCTGGAGTTTTTCCAAGCCGCCGAGGTCGCGGTCGATCGCGGCGAGCACATCGCCGTCGGGCTTGCCGCCGTTCGGTCCCATGATCTGCCAGAACATCGTATGGTTGGCGTGGCCACCCATGTTGTTGCGCACGCCGGTGCGGATCGCGTCCGGCACGCTGCCGAGATTGGCGAGCACCTCGGTGACCGGCTTCTCCGCGATCTGGGGATTGTCCTTCGCGAATGTGTTGAGGTTGGTGACATAGGCCTGATGATGCCGGTCGTGATGGATTTCCATCGTCTTGGCATCGATATGCGGCTCCAGCGCATTGGCGGGATAGGGGAGCGGATCGATCTTGAACGGTCCGCTCGGGGCCTGCGTTGCGGCCTGCGCGAACGCTGCGCGCGACGAGATGGCGGCCGCGGCGATGCCGCCTGCTGCGATGATCAAATGGCGTCGGGACATCGAGGACATCGTGGTTCTCCGTGCTGGGAAAGCGTCCTGATGTTAGGCGCGAGTTGTGAACGGGTTCCAGCGATTCCGGTCACATTGCCGGGTCAAAACCGCGCATGCCGATCAGCGGAGATTGATTTGCGTTCGAGTTGCACCAACGAAAAAGGGCGGCCGCTGGGGCCGCCCTCTGCTAACTATCAGTCCGCCCCGGCTACTCGCCGGCAGCTTCGCGCGGGGCCGGGGCGTCGGTCTTCTGCTTGGCCTCGAGGTCCTCGCCGGTCTCCTGGTCGACCGCCTTCATCGACAGGCGGGTCTTGCCGCGATCGTCGAAGCCGAGCAGCTTGACCTTGACCTTGTCGCCTTCCTTGACGACGTCGGAGGTCTTCTGAACGCGGCTGGCCGCGAGCTGGCTGATGTGGACGAGACCGTCCTTGGCGCCGAAGAAGTTCACGAACGCGCCGAACTCCATCACCTTGACGACGGTGCCGTCGTAGATCTGGCCGATCTCCGGATCGGAGGCGATCGACTTGATCCACTTGATCGCAGCCTTCATCGCCTCGCCATCGTTGGAGGCGACCTTCACGGTGCCGTCGTCCTCGATGTTGACCTTGGCGCCGGTCTTCTCGACGATCTCGCGGATCACCTTGCCGCCGGTGCCGATCACTTCGCGGATCTTGTCGGTTGCGATCTTGAAGGTCTCGATGCGCGGCGCGTATTCGCCGAGCTCGGCACGCGCGGCGGTCAGGGCCTTGGACATCTCACCCAGGATGTGGATGCGTCCTTCCTTGGCCTGGCCGAGCGCCACCTTCATGATCTCTTCGGTGATGCCCTCGATCTTGATGTCCATCTGGAGCGAGGTGATGCCCTGGTCGGTGCCGGCGACCTTGAAGTCCATGTCGCCGAGATGATCCTCGTCGCCGAGGATGTCCGACAGCACCGCGAAGCGCTGACCTTCGAGGATCAGGCCCATGGCGATACCGGCGGTCGGCCGCTTCAGCGGCACGCCGGCGTCCATCAGCGACAACGAGGCGCCGCAGACCGAGGCCATCGAGGACGAGCCGTTCGACTCGGTGATCTCGGAGACCACGCGGATCGTGTACGGGAACTCGTGATGCGGCGGCAGCACCGGGTGGATCGCACGCCAGGCGAGCTTGCCGTGGCCGATCTCGCGGCGCTTGGTGCCGCCGAGGCGACCGGTTTCACCGACCGAGTAGGGCGGGAAGTTGTAGTGCAGCAGGAACGTTTCCTTGTACGTCCCCGACAGCGCGTCGATGTACTGCTCGTCCTCGCCGGTGCCGAGCGTGGTCACCACCATCGCCTGGGTCTCACCGCGGGTGAACAGCGCCGAGCCGTGGGCGCGCGGCAGCACGCCGGCTTCGGCGATGATGTTGCGCACGGTCTTGGCGTCACGGCCGTCGATCCGCTTGCCGGTGTCGAGGATGTTCCAGCGGACGATCTTGGCTTCCAGTTCCTTGAACACGCCGGCGACGCGGAGCTTGTCGTACTTCGGCTCCTGGCCTTCCGGGAAGAAGTGCGCCAGCACCTTCTCCTTGACGGCGCCGACCGCGGCATAGCGTTCCTGCTTGACCGGGATCGCGTAGGCCTTGCGGAGATCCTGCTCGGCAATGCCGAGCATTTCCTTCTCGATCTCCGAATTGTCGATCGTGGTGACTTCGCGCGGCTCCTTGGCGGCCTTCTCGGCGAGCTCGATGATCGCGTTGATGACCGGCTGGAAGTGGCGGTGGCCGAACATGACCGCGCCGAGCATCACGTCTTCGTTGAGCTCCTTGGCTTCCGATTCGACCATCAGCACGGCGTCGGCGGTGCCGGCGACGACGAGATCGAGCTGGGTCTCGGTCATCTCGTCGAGCGTCGGGTTGAGCACGTATTCGTCATTGGCGAAGCCGACGCGCGCGGCGCCGATCGGGCCCTTGAACGGCGCGCCCGACAGCGTCAGGGCGGCAGAGGCGGCGACCAGCGACACGATGTCCGGATCGTTCTCCATGTCGTGCGACAGGACGGTGACGATCACCTGGGTCTCGTTGCGCCAGCCGTCGACGAACAGCGGACGGATCGGGCGGTCGATCAGACGGGAGACCAGCGTTTCCTTCTCGGTCGGACGGCCTTCGCGCTTGAAATAGCCGCCGGGAATGCGGCCCGCGGCGTAGGTCTTCTCCTGGTAGTCGACCGTGAGCGGCAGGAAGTCGACGCCTTCGCGCGGCGTCTTCGCCGCGACGACGGTGGCGAGCACCACGGTCTCGCCGTAGGTGGCCATCACGGCGCCGTCGGCCTGGCGGGCGACCTTGCCGGTTTCAAGTTTGAGGGGACGTCCACCCCAGTCGATCTCGACGGAATGCGAATTGAACATTTCGGTTTTCTTTCATGGTTTCACGAAAGCACGGCGCCCTGAAATACAAAGACCATGCCAAGACGGCGAGACACTGATGCGCTGCTGCGGTCAGCATCCGGCGATCCTGCCATGGTCCCTGGATTTCGGATGGCGTCCATCCTTTCGGTCATCTGGGCATCTTGCCCGGTCCAGCGGCCGGATTGCTGCTGGACGCTAGTGCGCATGGCGCGATGGCCATGCTGTTGCGCATGATCATCTTTCGACAATTCGAAAGTCCGATTCACGGACGACCATGCGAAAACGCGCGCGAACCTCGCGCGCGTGCTTCTTAAATCAACGACGGATGTTGTGCTTCTCGAGCAGCGCCTTGTAGCGCGCCTCGTCCTTGCGCTTGATGTAGTCAAGCAGGGAGCGACGCGTCGACACCAGCTTCAGGAGGCCGCGGCGTGAATGGTTGTCCTTCACATGGCTCTTGAAGTGCTCGGTGAGGTTATTGATGCGTTCCGACAGGATCGCGACCTGAACCTCGGGCGAGCCGGTGTCGCCGGCTTTGTTGGCATTCGTCTTGATGACTTCCGCTTTGCGTTCGGCGGTAATCGACATCGTCAGTTACTTTCGTTGTTGCGAGCCGGACCGGCAGTCAGTCCGTTCAGGTGGAACACGCGCTTGGGGATGAGTTCGCCATTGCCAATCTCGGCAAGCGCGAGAAGCCGGCCTGCCACCGTGACATAGACTGTGCCGCTGGTATTGGGCGCATCCCGTCCGCGCAACAAAACGGCCTGGCCCCGGTGGAGCCTTGCCGCATCAGCCCGTGTGACGGCCAGTGCCGGGATGTCGTCCAGCGCGGTCTCAACGGGCAAAAGCGCGTCGGCGAGGCTGCCCTCGCCAGACGCGGCTCTATTGCATAAAGCCTCCAACTGTTCCAGCGGAATCATGTCCCGCTCGGTAAACGGACCGACCAGGGTCCGCCGCAGGGCGCAGATATGGCCGAAACAGCCCAGAATCCGGCCCATATCGCGGGCCAGGGCTCGGACATAGGTTCCCTTGCCGCATTCGGCTTCGAACACGGATTGTCCGTTATCTCCGTGTTCCACAAGGGTTAATTCGTGAATCTCGACCGGGCGGGGCTTCAGTTCCACGGTCTCGCCGTCGCGTGCCAGATCATAGGCCCGCTCACCCTGCACCTTGATGGCCGAATATTGCGGCGGGACCTGCTCGATCACCCCGGTGAAGCGCGGCAGCAATTGGCGGATCGAATCGGGGGTCGGCCGGCTCTCGCTGGTCCGGACCGGCCGTCCCTCGGTGTCGTCGGTGTCGCGCTCCTCGCCCCAGCTGACCGTGAAGCGGTAGCGCTTGCGGCCGTCCATCACGAACGGCACCGTCTTGGTGGCCTCGCCCAGCGCGATCGGCAGGCCGCCGGAGGCGAGCGGATCGAGCGTGCCGGCATGGCCGGCGCGCTTGGCCTGGAACAGCCGCTTGAGCACGGCGACGGCCTGCGTCGAGGTCATTCCGATCGGCTTGTCGAGCACCACCCAGCCATGGACGTCGCGCTTGTCGCGGCGCGGCTGCTGGTTCTGCTTGCCCTGCTTCTGGCGCGGGTCGTTGTTGGTGCGGCGCGCATCGTCGGTGCGCGGCCCGGCAAAAGCATCCCGCTCAGCGTCGCGCGCGTCGGCATCCTTCGCGTCGATCACGCTGTTGGTCGTCATCACAGTCATCACTCGTCGTCCGAATCGGGTGCAAGGTCTCGCTGCACCGCAGGTGTCCGCAGTAGTTTCTCGATGCGCTCCGCCTCGTCGAATCGCTCATCGACGCGGAAGCGAATGTCGGGTGCAAATTTCAGGTTGACGCGATGCGCGATCTCGCCGCGAAGGAACTTCTTGTTGCGCTCGAGCGCGGCGATCACCGCGTCGGTGTCGCGTCCGCCGAGCGGCATCACATAGACCGTGGCGAGTTTCAGGTCCGGCGACATGCGCACCTCGGGAACGGTGATGATGCGGCCTTCCAGATCGGGATCGTGGACCTCACCCTGCGACAGAATCTCGGCAACCGCATGGCGAACCGTTTCGCCGACGCGCAGCTGACGTTGCGATCCGCCGGGGCTGGAACTCTTCTTTTGACGGGGCATGACCTTCTTCCAAAATCGTCGCGCCCGCCGGCCTTGGCCGCGGGCATCAATGTCCTAGCTTTGCTTTCAATCGGACGATGCGCCGGTGGCCGGACTAAAAGTCCGGCCACGTCGTCGCATTTTCAGTTAAATGGACCCAGACGCCTAGTAAGACCTGCGCTTCGTAAGATTTGGACTTACAGAGAGCGCTGGATCGTCTCGATGCGGTAACATTCGATCACGTCGCCGACACGCATGTCGCCGTAGTTCTCGAATGCCATGCCACACTCCTGGCCGGCGACCACTTCCTTCACTTCATCCTTGAAGCGCTTCAGCGTCGACAGCTTGCCTTCGTGCACCACGACGTTGTCGCGGATCAGGCGAACATTGGCGCCGCGTTCCACGGTGCCGTCGGTGACGCGGCAACCCGCGACCTTGCCGACCTTGGAAATGTTGAACACTTCCAGGATCTGCGCGTTGCCCAGCATGGTTTCGCGCAGCGTGGGCGCGAGCAGGCCGGACATCGCCTTTTTGATATCATCCACGAGGTCGTAGATGATGTTGTAGTAGCGGATCTCGATGCCGTTGCGCTTGGCTGCGGCCGCCGCTTCCTTGTTGGCTCGGACCGAGAAGCCGATGATCGCGGCGTTGAAGCCTTCCGCCAGCGTGACGTCGGACTCCGAGATGCCGCCGACGCCGGCATGCAGGATGCGGGCGGCGACTTCGTCGGTGCCGAGCTTCTCGAGCGAGCCCAGGATCGCTTCCAGCGAGCCCTGCACGTCGGCCTTGACGATCAGCGGGAACTCCTTGCGGCCCGCCGTCTTGAGCTGCGACATCATCTGCTCGAGCGAGCCGCGCATGCCGGAGATCGAGGCAGCCGCGTTCTCGCGCTTCTGGTGCGCGCGGTAGCTCGTGACCTGGCGGGCGCGGGCTTCGTTCTCGACCACAGCGAGACGGTCGCCGGCTTCCGGCGGACCGTTGAAGCCGAGCACCTCGACCGGCACGGACGGGCCGGCCTCGTCGAGATTCTCGCCCTGGTCGGAGATCAAGGCGCGGACGCGGCCCATCTCGGCGCCGGCCACGATGATGTCGCCGATCCGCAGCGTGCCGCGCTGCACCAGCACGGTCGCGACCGGACCGCGGCCACGATCGAGCTTGGCTTCGATCACCGTGCCTTCCGCCGGACGCTGCGAATTGGTCTTCAGGTCGAGGATTTCGGCCTGCAGCGCGATCATCTCGAGCAGCCGGTCGAGATTGGTCTTGTTCTTGGCCGAGACTTCGACGTCGACGACGTCGCCGCCGAGCGATTCGACCTGCACCTCGTACTGCAGCAATTCGGTGCGCACGCGCTCCGGCCGCGCATCGGGCTTGTCGATCTTGTTGATCGCCACGATCATCGGCACCTTGGCCGCCTTGGCGTGGTTGATCGCCTCGATCGTCTGCGGCATCACGCCGTCATCGGCCGCGACCACCAGCACGACGATGTCGGTGACCTTGGCGCCGCGGGCGCGCATCGCGGTGAACGCGGCGTGGCCCGGCGTATCGATGAAGGTGATCTTCTTGCCGCTTTCCGGCGAAGTCACCTGATAGGCACCGATGTGCTGGGTGATGCCGCCGGCCTCACCCGACACCACATTGGCGTGGCGCAGCGCGTCGAGCAGCGAGGTCTTGCCGTGGTCGACGTGGCCCATGACGGTGACCACGGGCGAACGCGGCTCGGTGTCGGTGGAATCGTCGACAACGTCGAACAGGCCTTCCTCAACGTCGGACGCGGCGACGCGCTTGACGCTGTGGCCGAGTTCTTCGGCGATCAGTTGCGCGGTGTCGGCATCGATCACGTCGGTGATCTTGTGCATCGCGCCCTGCTTCATCAGCATGCGGATGACATCGACCGCGCGCTCCGACATGCGGTTCGCGAGTTCCTGGATCGTGATCGCTTCCGGAATGATGACCTCGCGGACCAGCTTTTCCTTCTGCTCGTTCGACGCATGTCCCTTCAGGCGCTGGGTGCGGCGGCGGAACGAGGCGATCGAACGCTCGCGCACTTCATCGACGTTGAGCGCGGTGGTCACGGTCAGACGGCCGCGCTGCTTTTGCGGGCCGGGCTTGTGGGTGGTCTTCGGCGCAGCGGCGGGGCGCACGATGCCGCCGGGGCGGCGCACCAGACGCGGACCCTCATCTTCGTCAGCTTCGGCGGCAACGGCCGGCGGCTTCGTCGCCGCAGAGATCGGCGCGCGCGCGGTTGTCGTGGTCGTCGGGCGGCCAGCGGGCGCGCGGGCAGCCGGAGCAGATGCGGGTGCGGCTGTGGCGGGCTTGGCCGGTGCAGCGGCGGGCGCCGCGCCGGGCTTGGCTTCGCCCTCGCCGAAACGGCGCTTGGCTTCGACCTCGGCCTTGCGCTTGGCCTCTTCCTCGTGGCGGTGACGCTCCTCTTCCGCCTTGCGGCGGGCCTCGGCGGCCTCGCGCTCGACCTTCTCGGCAGCCTCGCGGGCGGCGCGGCGCTTGGCTTCCTCTTCGGCCTGGCGGCGCTCCTCGATGTCGCGCTGACGCGCGTCGGCAAGCGCGCTGGCACGTGCGGAACGCTCGTCTTCGGTCAAGGTCGGCAGCACCACGCCGGAGCGGGTGTTGCGCTGTTGCTGGCCGGAAGGCGGACCCGAGGGGCGGCCCTGCGGCGGCCTCGGGGCGGGCGCCACCGGCTTTGCAACCACGGGCTCCGGCGCATGCGTCTCGCCGGGGCCATCGCCACCGACGCGACGCTTGCCGCGTTTCTCGACCACGACCTGCTTGGTCCGGCCGTGGCTGAAGCTCTGGCGCACGGTGCCCGTCTCGACGCGCGGCTTCAGCGACAACGTCTTGCTCGGGACACTCAAAGTCTTGTCGCCAGGGGTCTTGGTATCAACCATTCAGCAGTCCTAATCTCGTTTCGCTGTGCGTATGCCGCACAAATCCTTCAACTGTCGTCGTTTGCTGAGCATGATCCGGTCGGAAAGACGGCATCCGCCCTCCTGGATCAGGCTCTGGAATTTCTGGCCGCTTCGGCGGTCTTGTCGTCGTCGGCCATCCGGTATCGGACCAGCAACTGGCAGCGCGACAGGAACGTCTTGCTCGCCGGGCCCGCGAGCAGCGCAGCATGTATCACATTTGACCGCCCAAGTGCCAAATCCAATTCATCCGACGTCAAAACATTGACGACGGCGACTACCGCCGATTCACCACGTTTTTCGCCCCTTTGCCTGACGATCGCGTCCAATTTGCGGATTCCGTCCGCTGCGCCGTCCGAAGCGTGGATCAGGGCTGCAGTTTCGCTCCGGTTGAGTGCGTCCTCGACCTTGCCGAAGCCCGCGACGACCTGACCGGCCTTGGCGGCCATCGCCAGGGCCTCGGTGACGCTGCGGACCAGGAGGGCGTCGGTGTCGGCGGGAAGGGTCGGTGCGACGCGGACATCGCGCTTGAATCCCTTGCTAAATTGGTGACGACGGACCGCTTCCGCAACGCTGCGCCGCGATGCGGAAACCCACATTCCGCGGCCGGGCAGCTTGCGCTTGAGGTCCGGGATCACCTCGCCCGTGGGCGCGATGACGAACCGGATCAGCTCGTCGATCGGACGCACCTCGCGGCTGACCGCGCACATCCGCGTGGTCGCGGACTTCTGCGTCCGCGGCCCATCGTCGAGATCGGGGTCAGCCTGAGCGAGCATCCGTGGGGCATCTCCTTACGAGGCCGTTTCTGCTTCGGCGGCCTCGGCCTCCTCGGCAGGCTTGGCAAGGTCGGCCTCGGTGATCCAGCCGGCCTTCAGACGGGCCTGCATGATCAGGGCCTCGGCCTCGTCGCGCGAGACCTCGATGCCATCGAGGAACCCGGCATGCTTGGTCGGCTCGCCGCCTTCCTTGCGCTCGGTCCAGCCGACCAGGTCGTCGGTGGCGCAGCCGGCCAGATCCTCGACGGTCTTCACGTCGTTCTCGCCGAGCTTCACCAGCATCTTGCCGGTGACGCCGGGCACGTCCTTCATGGCGTCCTCGACGCCGAGTTCCTTGCGCTTGGCCTCGAGTTCGGCCTCAAGCTGCTCCAGATATTCGCGGGCGCGGGTCTGCAGCTCGGTGGCGGTCTCCTCGTCGAAACCTTCGATACCGGCGAGTTCCTTGACATCGACCAGCGCGAGTTCCTCGACCGAGGTGAAGCCTTCGGAGGCGAGCAGCTGGCCGACCACCTCGTCGACATTAAGTGCTTCCATGAACACGCGGGTCGAGTTCTCGAAGTCGGCCTGGCGGCGCTCCGACTCTTCCTGCTCGGTCAGGATGTCGATGTCCCAGCCGGTCAGCTGCGAGGCGAGACGAACGTTCTGGCCGCGGCGGCCGATCGCCAGCGACAGCTGGTTGTTGGTGTCGGGAACCACGACCTCGATGCGCTCGCGGTCTTCGTCGATCACGACCTTGGCGACTTCAGCCGGCGCCAGCGCGTTGACGACGAAGGTCGCAATGTCGGGCGACCACGGGATGATGTCGATCTTCTCGCCCTGCAGCTCGTTCACCACGGCCTGCACGCGCGAGCCGCGCATACCGACGCAGGCGCCGACCGGGTCGACCGAGGAATCGCGCGAGATCACGCCGATCTTGGCGCGCGAGCCGGGATCGCGGGCGACCGCCTTGATCTCGACGATGCCGTCGTAGATTTCGGGCACTTCCTGCGCGAACAGCTTCGCCATGAATTGCGGATGGGTGCGCGACAGGAAGATCTGCGGACCGCGGGTCTCGCGGCGGACGTCGAAGATGTAGGCGCGGACGCGGTCGCCGTTGCGGAACACTTCGCGCGGCAGCATCTCGTCGCGGCGCACGATCGCTTCGCCACGGCCGAGATCGACGATCACGCTGCCGTATTCGACGCGCTTGACGATGCCGTTGACGATGTCGCCGATGCGGTCCTTGAATTCCTGGTACTGCCGGTCGCGCTCGGCCTCGCGCACCTTCTGCACGATCACCTGCTTGGCGGACTGCGCGGCGATACGGCCATATTCCAGCGGCGGCAGCGTGTCGGCGATGGTGTCGCCGACCTGGGCGCCGGGATTGGCGCGCTGCGCATCGTGCAGCGAAATCTGGTTCGACGAGTTCTCGACGACATCGACCACCAGCATGTGGCGGGTCAATCGCAGCTCGCCCTTCTTGGCGTCGATCTCGGCATGGACGTCGGTCTCGCTGCCGTAGCGGGCACGCGCCGCCTTGGCGATGGCGTCTTCCATGGCCGCGATCACGATGGAGCGGTCGATCGACTTTTCGCGCGCAACTGCGTCTGCGATCTGCAGCAGTTCGAGTTTGTTGGCGCTGACTGCCATGGCTTAGTCTCCTTCGAATGGATCGATCTCGCCACGGCGCGCGCGTTCGGCGGCCAGGCGGTGCTTTTTGGTGTTGGTCGGGGCCGGCTTGGTGCCGGGCTTGAGAGCAGGCTTGGGTTTCGGCTTCTGACTCTTCGCAGGATCGTTCTTCTTGGCGTGGGCCGGCTGCGGCGGCGCGAGGCCGAGCTCGCGGCGCAGCTCGCGCTCGGCGGCCTTGCCGCGGCGCATCGATTCCTCGATCAGCTCGTCGGTCAGCACCAGCCGCGCGTCCGAAATGTCCTCCATCACCAAGAGAACTTCAGCGTCCTCGGTGGGACGTGAATCGTCGCGCTTGATGCGCACCGCATTGCCTTCGACGCCGGCGAGCAGGCCGCGGAACCGCTTGCGGCCCTGATGCGCCACCGCCATCTCGATCTTCACCAGATGCCCGGTGTAGCGCTCGAAGTCGGAGCGGCGCACCAGCGGCCGGTCAATTCCGGGCGACGAGATTTCCAGCCGGTAGGCGCGCTCGATCGGGTCGGCGACATCGAGCACCGGCGACAGCGCGCGCGAGATCGCCTCGCAATCCTCGAGCTGCATCGAGCCGTCGGGACGCTCCGCCATGATCTGCACGGTGCAGCCGGCGTCGCCCGAGACCTTGATGCGGACCAGGCGATAGCCCATGCCCTGCAGCACCGGGACCGCGACGGCGGCGACGCGCGCCGCGACCCCGGGCTCGACGACAAGCCGCGGCTCGGCGAGCAGTTCGGTGTCCACGGACGTGGCGGTCGGATCGGTCATATCCAGTGTCAAAGGCTGTCTAAGGTCTATGGGTTGTCTGCGGTCTGTTGTGTTGTTCAGGTGGCCTTAAGGGGCCGCTAACGCTACCTAAACTGGACCCGGCCTCGCTGGGTCCCGTCAGGTAATAAAAAAGAGCGGGTCCCGGGGGGCCCACTCTCCTACGCGATCGTATGAGATACCATAAGTTGCGGTGGATATAGCCCTTTTGCCCGGGTCCGGCAAGGCCTCCGTATCAGGCGGAGGGCGATTTTGCGGGCTCCGGGGTGCAGGTTTGACCTAACCCTCCGTTTACGAACGGGGCCATAGATTGCCGAAAATCGGCAGAAGTCGCCGGTTGGACAAGGCTCATGACGACAGCCCCGGCGCTGATCCCGGAACTCGACGACATCGTTCGCCGCGGCGACCCCAAGCGCCGCGCCGAGGCCGCGCGGCGGCTCGGCGAGCTGTTCCTGCAGGGTGCCGCGAGCTTTCGCCCGGACCATATCGACCTGTTCGACGGGGTGCTGACCAGTCTGGTCCCGCATGCCGACCTTGCTGCGCGGATCGATCTCGCCGAACGGCTTGCGCCGCTCGTCAACGCGCCGCGGCATCTGGTCGGGCAACTCGCCCGCGAGGACGAGGTCGCGATCGCGGGACCGGTGCTGCGCCAGTCGCCGGTGATTGACGAAAAGGTGCTGGTCGAGATCGCCAATGCCAAGGGCCAGGGCCATCTGCTTGCCATGGCCGAACGGTCAAAGCTCTCGACCGCGCTGACCGATGTCATCGTCCGTCGCGGCGATCGTGATGTCATCCGATGCGCAGCCGGCAATGCGGGCGCGGCGTTCTCGGACGCGTCCTTCACGACGCTGGTGCGGCGCGCCGGTCAGGATGGCGTGCTGACGCTGCGGATCGGCCGCCGCGACGATCTTCCGCCCGTGCATCTGAAGAGCCTGCTGGCCGGCTCGATCGACGTGATCCGCCGCCGGTTGCAGGTCGTCGCCAAGCCGGAACGGCAGGCCGAGATCAAGCTGGCGATGAACGAGATCGAAGGCGTCGTCGCGCAGGTCGAGGGCCGCGATTTCGCTGCCGCTCAGCGCGCGATCCTGGTGCTGCATCGCGCCGGCGAATTGAACGAGGCCGCGGTGGCAGGCTTCGCCAAGGCCTTCAAATACGAGGAATGCGTGGCGGCGCTCGCTGCGATGACCGGCGTGAAGATCGTCACGCTCGATCGCCTGATCGCCGGTGATCGCTACGATCCGATCCTGATCGCCAGCAAGACGATCGGGTTCGAATGGCCGACCGTGCGCGCCCTGATCCTGATGCGGCTCGGGCCGAACCGCGTGCCGTCGCCGGCCGACATCGAAGGCGCGCGGGTGAACTTCGTCCGCCTGATGCCGTCGACCGCGCAGCGTGTCGTGGATTTCTGGAAGTCGCGGTAGTTCAAGCGCCAACGCTTGGCATCCGTCATCCTGAGGAGCGCGCTTTTGCGCGCGTCTCGAAGGATGCACGGCCAGGGTGACGGGCTAGAGTGGTTCCGCTATGCTTTCCGCAAGGCGCGACACAGCGCCAACGGGGAGATCGCCATGCTGACGGACGCCGACATCCAATCGCACGCCGAGCGGATCCGCGACGACGGATACACCGTGATCGAGCGCGCCGCCTCGCCGGACCTGGTCGAGGGGTTGAAGGACGCGGTGCTGAGAATCGAGACCGAGCACAAGCTCGGTCCCGCCAGGACGTCGTTCGAAGGCTTCAAGACCCTGCGCATCAACAACCTCCTGACCTATGACGATCTGTTCTGGGAGGTGCCGCTGCATGAGAACGTGCTGCCGGTGGTCGAGCGGGTGCTGGACAAAGAATGCCTGCTGTCGTCGTTCTGTTCGCTGGTGCTCGGCCCCGGCCAGGAGGCGCAGCCGATCCACGAAGACACCCAACTGATCCCGCTGCCGCGGCCGCACATTCCGATCACGATCAATGCGATCTGGGCGCTGTCCGATTTCCGCGACGACAACGGCGCGACACGGATCATTCCGCGCAGCCACAAGTTCGATGCGTCGCCGGAATACGGCAAGGACTACGACGCGGTCACCGCGACCATGCCGGTGGGCAGCGTGATGCTGTTCGACAGCGCGCTGTGGCATGGCGGCGGCGCCAACACCAGCGACGCCCGGCGCTTTGCGTTTTCCTGCGCCTATTGCTGGGGCTGGATGCGCCAGCAGGAGAATCTGCAGCTCGGCATTCCGCGCGAGACCGCGGCGCGCTTCCCGCGCCGCCTGCAGGAATTGTGCGGTTACAGCGTCTACAAGGGCCAGTTCGGCCACATAGACAATCACGATCCGATCGAGCTGCTCGGTCGCGAACGCGGCAAGCGCATGGTCTGGGAAGCGACCGACGTCAGGAAGGCGCGGGCGGCGGGGCAGGGGTAACTGGTCGTCATTCGGGGGCTCGCGACTGCGTCGCGCCCCGGAATGACGATTAGGGCAAGCGCTTGAATCGCAAATAAGCCGCCTTGCGCCCTTCGCGCTCGGCCTTGGCGCCGTAGCGCGTCATGGTGTAGTCCGGCCACGGCTGCTGCCAGTCGATCGCGCGCTCGGCGAGCCAGGCGAAGTCAGGCGAGCGCATCAGATGTGCCAGCGTCCAGGCGCAGTAATCGTCGATATCGCTGACGAAGCGGAATTCGCCACCCGCCGGCAGCAGCCGGGTCATCGCCGCTACCGTTGCATCCTGCACGAAGCGCCGCTTCCAGTGCCGTCGCTTCGGCCAGGGATCGGGGTGAATCAGGTCGATACGCGTCAGCGAGCGCGCCGGCGCCCAGGCCAGCAGCTCGGCGGCGTCGCCGGCGAACAGGCGAATGTTGCCGATATTGTGCGCCTCGATCTGGGTCAGGATCTTGGCCATGCCGTTGACGTAGGGCTCGCAGCCGATGAAGCCGGTCGCCGGGAATGCCTGCGCTTCCACGATCAAATGCTCGCCGCCGCCGAAGCCGATCTCGAGCCTGACATCCGCGATGCCGTCATCGAACAGTTCGGTCAGCGCCTCGGGCGCGGGCGCCGCGATGTCGAGCGACAGATGCGGCAGCAGATTGTCGATCAGGTCGGCCTGGTGCGCGCGCAGTTTGTGGCCCTTGCGCCGCCCGAAGAACGAGCCGCGCGAATGGGCCATCGCGCCATCGTCGGACGAATCGCGATCGCCGCTGTCGTTCGGAGCCGGTGTCATCGCAGCGTCTGGTAGAGACGGTAGAGCAGGCGCGCGCGGGGCTCGATCGACGAGATGTAGAGCTGCTCGTAATGGGTATGCGCGCCCTTGCCGTCGACACCGAGGCCGTCGAGGGTTGCGGTATGCGGTGCGGTGAAATTGCCGTCGGAGCCGCCGCCGGTGAACACATCGATCAGCTCGAAGCCGAGTTCGCCTGCAAGCTCCCTGGCATGCTCGTAGAGCGCGGCGCCGGCATTGCTCTTCTCATAGGGCGGACGGTTCAATTCCCCGGTCACCTTGACGGTGACGCCGTCGGTGCGCGAGGTGATGCCGAGGATCTTCGGCACCAGCTCGTCGGCATCGGCCATGGTCGGCACGCGCAGGTCGACTTCGGCGTAGGCCTCTTCGGCGATCACGTTCGGCTTGGTGCCGCCGCGGACCACGCCGACATTGACAGTGACGCCGCGCTTGAGATCGTTCATCGCCTCCAGCGCCAGGATCACATGGCCGAGCTCCCGGATCGCGCTGCGGCCATCCTCGGGGCGGGTGCCGGCATGTGCCGGCGCGCCCTTGATATGCACGTCGAAGCGCGCGACGCCCTTGCGCCCGGTGACGATCTTGCCGCCGTCGCGCGCCGGCTCGGTCACCAGCACGTATTTGGCCTTGCGTCCCTCGGCCTCGATCAAAGCGCGCGAGGTGGGGCTGCCGATTTCCTCGTCCGAGACGTAGAGCTGGGTGATGCCAAGCGGCGGGCGCGCGTCATCGGCGCAGATCTGCCGGAACGCGTGAAAGGCGAGATAGGCGCCGCCCTTCATGTCGTAGATGCCCGGGCCGAACGCACTGTCGCCTTCGATCTTGAATGGTAACCGTTCGATGAATCCCATCGGATGAACTGTGTCGAGATGGCTCAACACCAGAATGCCCGGCGCGTCCTGCCCCCAGGACGAGCGCGTCACCAGGTGATCGCCGCAGCCGTCGCGTCCCGCAACGCGGTCGACGGTGGCCGGCAGGTCGCGATATTCAGACGCGACGAGATCAGCCAGTTTGTTGACCTGATCCGGCCGCTCCGTCGGAGATTCGATCTCGACCCAACGGCGAATGCCGTCGAGGATATCAGCGGTTTCGAACGGGTTGCTGGCCATGCTGTTGTCGTCGCCTGTGAATTCGCTTTGTCATTCAGCGCACGCGTCGAAGCATGATCCGGAAAAGTGTGACGCGGTTTTCCGAAAAGATCATGCTCGATCAAGGAGCTAGAGCGCGACGAGATTCCGTCGGAACTCGTCACGCCCTAACGCATGCCGGAATGACATATTCCAGATTTGACGATCTCTCAAACGGATATGGCCGGATCAGACCTGCTCGGCCGCCTCGCGCGCCGCGATCTGCTCGACCAGCTCGACGATGCTGCGACGGAGCTTGGCGTCCGCGATCCGCGTGAACGCGCGGGTCAGAGCCAGGCCTTCGGCGGTTGCCAGAAAATCGGACACATAGGCCGGCGAGGAGCCCTCGCTGAAGCCGTCAGCGGTCTTGACCCCGCTCGGGCCGCCATCGAACAGGAAAGAGACCGGCACCTGCAGGATTTCGGAGATCTGCTGCAGCCGGCTGGCGCCGACACGGTTGGTGCCCTTCTCGTATTTCTGCACCTGCTGGAACGTCAGGCCTAACGCCTCGCCCAGCTTTTCCTGGCTCATGCCGAGCATGATGCGTCGCATACGGACGCGGCTGCCGACATATTTGTCAACAGGATTGGGCGCTTTGGTGGACATCTCCAACTCTCCTAAGGGATTGCGCGCCCGGGGGTGAGGCAAGTTGGACGTGGAGTATGCCTCAGGCGCCGGTGCCGTCAAATCCTGCAAGGAGGATCGGGACGAAATGCGGACAATTTGCGCAAAGGGGCTGACTTGGCTTGTGATTTCGCGTGGACCCGTACAATGCGAAGTGCACGGTCGATCTGTCAACAGGTGGAATCACGCTGAGGTAAATTTCGACACTTTTTCGGGTTCGTGTGACAACCGGCGATAAGCGCCGTCAGGCCTTTCGCCTGACAAAACGCCTCCGCAGTACGATTGCGAGGGCAACTAACACAATCACAGCGGCGGGGATATTGCCGACACGCGCATAGATCGTCGGCGCGATGGCCGCCGGCAGGCCGGCATCGAGCACGCCTTCGATGCCGAGCCCGAGTCGGGCGACAATCCGCCCGAGCGGGTCGATGATGGCCGAGATGCCCGTATTCGCGGCGCGCACCATCGGCAGGCCTTCCTCGATCGAGCGCAGCCGGGCCTGCTGCAGATGCTGATAGGGGCCGGTCGAGATTCCGAACCAGCCGTCATTGGTGACGTTGATGATCCAGCCGGGGCGGTCGTCGCGGCTCACGACATTGCCGGGGAAGATCGCCTCGTAGCAGATCAAGGGCAGCGCGCGCGGCGCGTTCGGAATATCGAGCGTCCGGCGGATCGTGCCGGGAATGAAGCCGCCCTGCACCTTGGTGAGCTGCACGAAGCCGAGCTTCTCCATCCAGTCCTGGAACGGCAGATATTCTCCGAACGGGACAAGGTGCAGCTTGTCGTAGACCGCGAGCACGCTGCCGTCATGGTCGATGACGTAGATCGAATTATATGCGCGCGTGACGCGGACGCCGGCCGGCAGATCGGGCGCGCGCACCGAGCCGGTGATCAGCACGGTTCCCTTCGGCAGCAAGTCGGCGATCTGCGCCATCGCATCGGCTTCCTTGGTCAGGAAGAACGGAAACGCGGATTCCGGCCAGATCAGGATGGTGGCGTCGCTCACGCCGGTCGAATGCGGCCCGGACGCACGATCCGACAGAGTGAGATATTTCTGCATCACCGCCGCCTTGGCGGAGTAGTTGAACTTGGCGTCCTGCTGCAAATCGGGCTGCATGATGCGCAGCTTGACGCCGCTGACCATGCTGGTCGGCTGCTGCGAGAGGCGCGCCGCGCCGAACGCCAGCATCGCGGCGAGCGCCAGCACCGCGGCCACCGGCGCGCGCCACGGCTTGCGGCCGCGCGAGGCGCCGTCGATCAGCACGGCGGGACTTGCGAAGATCGCGACGCTGAGGAACGTCATGCCCCACAGGCCGATCAGCGATGCGGTCTGGGCCAGCGCCAGGGGTTCGGTCAGTGCGTAGCCGAACGCATTCCACGGAAAGCCGCTGAGGAGATGGCCGCGCAGCCATTCCGAAATCGTCAGCCCGACCGCCAGCGCCAGCACGCGCGAAGCGTCGCGCGGCCAGATCAGCCGTGCGAGCGCGAAGCCGAAGGCGGTGAACAAAGCGAGATAGGCGGGCAGGCCGAGCACCGCGAACGGCGTCAGCCAGGCGAAGGTGTCGGCATCGACGAAGAAGGCGTAACCGATCCAGTACAGTCCCGGCACGAAATAGCCGAGGCCGAACCAGAAGCCGGACAGCGCTGCGGCGGGTACGCCGCGCCAGCGTCCCGCAGCGCTACCGTCGATCAGCCAGACCGCGATCGAAAACGTCAGAAACAGCACCGGCCAGGCGTTGAACGGCGCCATCGCCAGCGAGGACAAGGCGCCGGCCGCGAGCGCAAGCACGACGCGCTTCCATCCCCAGGTCAGGATGACGGCGAGACCGATCGATCGGAGCTTGTCGGAAAGCCTCACTGCGGACCGGCCCCCTCGCCGGGCGGCGGCATGTTGTCATTCGCCTGCGGGTTGCCGGAATCCGGTGCCTGCTCGCGGCGCCGCTCGCGCTCCTTGCGCGGCGCCGGCCGTTCCTTGCGGGTCGTGACCCGCACACGCTTGACCCGACGCGGATCCGCGTCGAGCACCTCGACCTCGTAATTGCCCGGCCCGGAAATCACCTCGCCGCGCACCGGCAGGCGGCCGACGAACGACACGAGATAGCCGCCCAGCGTCTCGACCTCCTCGCCGGCCTCGCCGGTGACGAAGTCCTCGCCGATCACCGAACGGACATCGTCGAGGCTGGCGCGCGCGTCGGCGATGAAGGAGTTGTCCGGCTGGCGGACAATCGACGGCGGCTCGTCGGAATCGTGCTCGTCGTCGATCTCGCCGACGATCTGCTCGACGATATCCTCGATCGACACCAGCCCATCGGTGCCGCCATATTCGTCGACCACCAGCGCGAGATGGATGCGCGAGGCCTGCATCTGCGCCAACAGGTCGATCGCGCGCATCGACGGCGGAATGTAGAGCAGCTTGCGGATGATATGGGCGTCCGCCAGCGGCAGCGCGAGATCGACGCTGCGCAGATCGAGCCCGGCCGGGAACGGCTTCTTGCGCTTCGTCTTGGTCGCGTCGGTGACCCGCGCCTTCGCGGTCATGAAGGCGAGCAGGTCGCGGATGTGCACCATGCCCTCGGGGTCGTCGAGGGTTTCGTTGTAGACGACGAGCCGCGAATGCGCGGCGCTCTCGAACAGGCTCATCAATTCGCCGAGCGGAATGTCGCGCTTGACCGCGACGATGTCGGCGCGATGGATCATGACGTCGGCGATCCGCCGCTCGTTCAGCGACAGGATGTTGCGTAGCATGGTGCGCTCGATCGCCGAGAAGCCGACGTCGTCGGGCGTCGAGGCGTCGAGCACCACCTGCAAATCGTCGCGCACCGAGCCGGCCTTCCAGCCGAACAGCGTGCGGATCGCGCGCACCAGCCAGCCTTCGGCCGCCGGGCGCTGCACCTCGCCTTCGTGCACGACGGCGGGCAGGTTGCTCACGTTGCGCGGATTGTCATGGGTCGGGTCGGAATCCGGCATGTCAGGCGATCCGGTCCGCATAGGGGTCGGGAATGCCGAGGGAGGAGAGGATCTCGCGCTCGAGCGCCTCCATGTCCTCGGCATCGTCGTCGTTCTCGTGGTCATAACCGATCAGATGCAGGAAGCCATGCACCGCGAGATGGCTCAAATGGTGGTCGAACGGTTTCTGTTCTTCATCGGCTTCCCGCCGCGTCGTCTGATAGGCGATCGCGATATCGCCGAGCATGCGCGGGGCATCGTCGGGTCCGCCGGCGCCTTCCGGCTGCAGCGCCGGAAACGACAGCACGTTGGTCGGCTTGTCGATGCTGCGCCAGTTGGCGTTGAGGGTGCGGATCCCGGCGTCGTCGGTCAACATCACCGCAAGCTCAGCATCCGCGACATCGGCGTCGACGATTGCGGCGGCGGCCTCGATGGCACGGTGAATCACCGCGTCGGCATCGGGCTCGGCCTGCCAGCATTCGGCGGTGACGAGAACCTCGGTTGCAGGAAAAGCGGACACGTTGGTTTCAAAATCTGCGTTATGGCCGGAACCCGCATCGCGCGGGCTCGCGGCCGAAGCTATTGGTCTCAAGATCTGGCGTTTGCCGGCTTTTGCGGCAATCCCTCATAGGCGGCCACAATGCGCGCCACCAATTCATGGCGGATGACGTCCTCGGCCTTGAAATGCACCTGCGCGATGCCTTCGACGCCGTCGAGCAGCTTCACGGCTTCGGTGAGCCCCGAAGCCTGGCCATGCGGCAGGTCGACCTGCGACGGGTCGCCGGTGACGATCATCCGGCTGTTCTCGCCGAGACGCGTCAAAAACATCTTCATCTGCATCGTCGTGGTGTTCTGCGCCTCGTCGAGGATGATGGCGGCGTTGGTCAGGGTGCGGCCGCGCATGAAGGCGAGCGGCGCGATCTCGATCTCGTTGCCCTGCAGCGCGCGCTCGACGACGCGGGCATCCATCAGATCGTACAGCGCGTCATAGATCGGACGCAGATACGGATCGACCTTCTCCTTGAGGTCGCCGGGCAGGAAGCCGAGCCGCTCGCCGGCTTCGACCGCGGGCCGCGTCAGGATGATGCGATCGACCTCCTTGCGCTCGAACAGCTGTGCCGCGTGGGCGACCGCGAGCCAGGTCTTGCCGGTACCGGCCGGGCCGATGCCGAACACCAGCTCGTGCCGCTTCAGCGCGCGGATGTAGGAATCCTGCGCCGCGGTGCGGGCGCGCACCGGACGCTTGCGCAGATTGATCGTTTCAAAGGTCGGCTTGGCAGTCTTGTTGTCGAATTCGAACAGCGAGCCTTGCGCGATCACGGCGCGGATGGCGCCTTCGACTTCGCCCTGATCGAGGTCGTGCCCCTCGACGGCCTGCGCATAAAGGGTCTCGAGCACGCGCCGTGCCGCGTCGCAGCCGTCGCGCGAGCCCGCGATGGTGAGATGATTGCCGCGGGAATCGACCACGACGCCGAGCCGCCGCTCGATCAGCGCCAGATTCTGTCCGTAGGGGCCGACCAGCGCGGATGCGGCACGGTTGTCGTCGAAATCGATGACGACCTGAGTTTCAGGGGGCCGGGTCTCAGGTGGCATTTGCATGTCGCGGTCAGGTTTGCGGCTGGGAGCGAGCGAAGGCGAATCCGATGCGCTTTTGGGCAAGGATTTCAGGCTCCAATGGTCTGCGAAATGAGGCCGGGTGCGGATTGGGACGTGAGCTCGCCGATCAGGCTGTAGCGCTCGAGGCTGTCGATCCTTACCGGGAGGACCTTGCCGATGATGTCAGGTGACGCCATCACATGGGCGGGCTGCAGATAGGCGGTCCGGCCGACAATCTGGCCCGGATTGCGCGCGGCGCGCTCGAACAGCACATCGACCGTTGTGCCAATCGCAGCCCGGTTGAAGGCTGATTGCTGGCTGTCGATCAATTCTTGAAGCCGCCCCAAGCGCTCGTCCATCTCGGCTGCTGACACCGTCTCCCGCATCTCCGCCGCCGGCGTGCCTGGCCGAGGCGAATACTTGAATGAATACGCCGCAGCGTACCCGATTTGCGTGACAAGCGCGAGAGTGGCGGAAAATTCTTCCGCAGTCTCGCCGGGGAAGCCCACGATAAAATCTGATGAAAAAGCAATGTCTTGCCGCGCGGCCCGGAACCGGTCGATGACGCGCCGGTAGTCATCGGCGGTATGTTTCCGGTTCATGGCGGCAAGGATCCGGTCCGCCCCCGATTGCACCGGCAGGTGCACGAACGGCATCAGTTCGGGCAAATCGCGATGCGCCGCGATCAGGTCGTCGTCGACGTCGCGCGGATGGCTGGTGGAATAGCGCAGCCGCGTGACGCTGGGGATCTCGGCGAGCCGCTGCAACAATTTGCCGAGCGGCCAGGCGCGGCCGTCGGGTCCTTCGCCATGATAGGCGTTGACGTTCTGTCCGATCAGCGTGAATTCGCGCACGCCGTTGTCGGCGAGCTGCTTCACATCGTCGATGATCTTCGCGACCGGCCGCGAGACTTCCGCGCCGCGCGTATAGGGCACCACGCAGAAGGTGCAGAACTTGTCGCAACCTTCCTGCACCGTGACGAAGGCGGAGATGCCGCGGGCGCGGATCGCGTCGGGCCTCGGCTGCGGCAGGAAGCTGAACTTGTCCTCGACCGGGAATTCGGTTTCGAGCGCGCGGCCGTTTTCCTGGGCGCGCTTCAGGAGCGCAGGCAGATGATGATAGCTCTGCGGCCCGACCACGATGTCGACGGTCGGCGCACGATGGATAATCTCGGCGCCTTCGGCCTGCGCGACGCAGCCGGCGACCGCGATCTTCATCTCGCGGCCCTGGCGCGCTGCCTCATCCTTGGCGACGCGGAGCCGTCCAAGTTCGGAGTAGACCTTTTCCGACGCCTTCTCGCGGATGTGGCAGGTGTTGAGGATCACGAGATCGGCGTCTTCGGCGCTCGCAGTCTCGACAAAGCCCTCGCCGGCCAGCGTGTCCACCATGCGCTGCGCATCGTAGACATTCATCTGGCAGCCATAGGACTTGATGTGCAGCTTGCGCGGCGTCGTCATGGAACCCTGAATGCGGAAATGGAAACGGCGCCATCAGGGCGCCGTTGCTCAAATATAGCTTAAACCGGGGAAAATCCAGCGATCGAGCCGTGTTTTTGGCCGGCTTGGGCGATCAAATCAGGCAATTGGCGCATATCTGCGAAGGTTATGGCCGCGCCGGCCTGGCGCAGCAGGTCCTCATGTCCCGCCGTGCAGTGGCTGCCGCCGTAGAAACCGAGCACGGTCATCCCGGCGGCGCGGGCGCCGGTGACGCCGGCCACGCTGTCCTCGATCACGACACAGCGCGCGGGGCTGGCGCCCATCCGGGTGGCCGCGAACAGGAACAGATCGGGCGCCGGCTTGCCGCGCCTGACCTGCGTGGCGGAGAAGATATGCGGCGCGAGCTGGTCGTAGAGCCCGGCACAGGTCAGGCCGTGATGGATCTTCTCCGGCGTGCCGCTCGACGCCACGCATTTCGGCAGATCGAGCGCGGCGATCGCCTCGCCGACATGCGCGATCGCGCTGAGATCGTCGGCATAGAGACTGAGCGTCGCGTGTTTGACCTCGGCCTCGAAGCTCTCTGGGAGCGCGCGGCCAATCTCGTTTTCGACGATCCGCCGCGCCTCGCGGTCGGATACGCCGAGGAAACGCTTCAGCACGCCGTCGGGCGTGATCGGAAAGCCGTGACGTGTCAGCGTGTCCGCATGCGCGCGACAGGAGATCACCTCGCTGTCGACAAGCACGCCGTCGCAATCGAAGATGACGAGGTCGAAGCTCACCCGGCTTACGACTTGCTGTCGTCGTCGAGCGGGACGCAATAGAGCTCGAGACGGTGATCGACCAGCTTGTAGCCGAGCTTGCGCGCGATCTCGGCCTGCAGCTTCTCGATTTCCTCGGAGGTGAACTCGATCACCTTGCCGTCGCGCAGATTGATCAGATGGTCGTGATGGCTCTCGGGCATCTGCTCGTAGCGCGCGCGGCCCTCGCGGAAGTCGTGACGCTCGATGATGCCGGCATCCTCGAACAGCTTGACGGTGCGATAGACCGTCGAGATCGAGATCTTGTCGTCGACCGCCACGCAGCGGCGGTAGAGTTCCTCGACGTCGGGATGATCCATGGCTTCCGCCAGCACCCGCGCGATCACGCGGCGCTGTTCGGTCATGCGCATGCCGGTCGCGGCGCAGCGCGCCTCGATGCCGGTATTTTTATGCGCAGGCGGGATTTTCACCGTGGTCATGGGTTTCGGGCCGTATTCTTCAAACCTTGGGTGGCAGAGCGGAGAGTGTTCTGCCATCGCGCCGATGTTACGACAAGTCGCGCCGCATCAGAAGCGCGTTCAAATGTTCCCCGCCGGGCTGTTTGTAATAGCGCTCGCGGCGGCCGATCACGCCGAATCCGGCCCTTTCATAGAGCCGCCGCGCCGGCTGATTGTTCTCTTCCACTTCGAGGAAGATGGTGCGGATGCCGCGGCCGGCAAGGTGGCCGAGATGGGTCAGCAACAGCTCGCGCGACAGGCCGCGCCCGCGCTGATTGGAATCGATCGCGATCGACAGGATTTCCGCCTCGTCCGCCGCCATTCGCGAGACCGCAAAGCCGATCACCCTGCGGCCCTGACGCAGCCGGTGCACCAGCGTGTTGCGCTCGGTCAGCATCGCCTCGAATTCGCCTTCGCCCCAGCCGCGATGAAACGAGGCGCCGTGCAACTGGGCAAGCCGCGCTGCATCGCGCAGCGACGCGGGCTCGACCGCGGGCGGACCGCCGCTCCACCATCGCGACAGCCAGCCGATCATGTCGATGGCGGCGCGCTGATGACCAGGCGATCCTTCGGCGGCTTCGCGTCGGGTGCGCGCAGATAGAACGGACGCGGCGGCGCGGTGTCGGGATCCACCGCCGCCCCGACCCAGGCGACCCAAATAATGTCGGGTGCGGGCTGCCTGTCGACCTTGACCGGCGGAGCGGCATCCGCGGGCCAGCGCTCGGCAAGGATATTGGCGGCGTTGCCGACCAGATGCAGCGCGCCGAACTGTGCGGCCTCGAGCGCTTCTGCGATCGGCGCAACCTTCGGCTTGAGCATCAAGCTGCCGTCGCCGCCCACGAGTTGGAAATAGACGTGATCGTGCCGCGCATCGATCGCCGACAGGATCGCGTGCGCGCCATTCTCGGCAACCACGGGCGCGGCGTAGGCGGCGAGCGTCGATAGCCCGACGACCGGCTTTTCCGCAGAGAGTGCGAGGCCACGCGCTGCCGAGAGCCCGACGCGGAGGCCAGTGAAACTGCCGGGGCCGGTGGTGACGGCGATGCGGTCAAGCCCGGCAAAGCCGATGCCGCTCTGTTTCATCACCCGCGCGATCAACGGCATCAGCGCCTCGGCATGGCCGCGCTGCATCGCCTGCGATTCGATGGCGATGGTATTGCCGGAGTTGGTGTCGAGCACCGCCGCGGAGCAGGCGTCGAGCGCCGTATCGATCGCGAGAATCATCATGGGAGGGCGAATGGCGAATACGAAATGGCGGACAGGGAGTTCGAGGAGAACGCTATTCGCGATCCGCCATGCGCCATTCGCCGCTCCATCACATCGGCCGGACTTCCTGCACGTCGGGCACGAAGTGCCGCAGCAGGTTCTGGATGCCGTGTTGCAGGGTCGCGGTCGATGACGGGCAGCCGGCGCAGGAGCCCTTCATGTTGAGATAGACGATGCCGTCCTTGAAGCCGCGGAAAGTGATGTCGCCGCCGTCATTGGCAACCGCCGGACGAACGCGGGTCTCGATCAGGTCCTTGATCTGCTCGACCGTCTCGGCGTCGGCCTCGTCGAAGAACTCGCCTTCCTCGTCACGGGCGTCGTCGCTCCCGGCGGTGCCGTCGGCGAGCAGCGGCGCGCCGGACATGTAGTGCTCCATGATGGCGCCGAGGATCGCGGGCTTGAGGTGCTGCCAGTCGCCGTCGGCTTTGGTCACGGTGACGAAGTCGGAGCCGTAGAACACGCCGGTGACGCCTGACACGGCGAACAGCCGTTCGGCGAGCGGCGAGCGCGCGGCGGATTCGGGCGAGGAGAATTCCATGGTGCCGCTGTCGAGCACCGTGCGGCCCGGGATGAATTTCAGGGTGGCGGGATTGGGCGTGGCTTCGGTCTGAATGAACATTTGCTGTCTCCGGCGTCGCCGGTTCAAGGCCGGCGCGTTGGGTTCCATTATAGCGCTTTCGAGCGAAACGACACCGGTCGCGTGAAGAAAACGCGTCAAATCAAGGAGTCAGATGGCAATCAAAAAGCCCGCGATCAAGCTGCAAAACCGCGGTTCCAGGCCCCAATCCATGCTCTGGAGCGGCTTCGAGGCCGATAACGCTAGGACAGGGCGTCGATCTCGGCGTCGGTCAGGCCGCCGGGCACGATGGTCACCGGGATCGGGAATGCCCCCATGGTCTTGGCCATGGTGGTGATGATCGGTCCGGGCCCCTCGGCGCCCGGATTGGCGGCCAGCACCAGCATCGCGATATCGACGTCCTTGTCGATCACGTCGAGGATCTGCTCGGTCGGGTCGCCCTCGCGAATCACCCGCTCCGGGGTGATCGCGGCGATCCCGTTGGCGCGGCCTGCGGCGCGATCGAGCGCCTCATTGGCGGCTTCCTCGGCCTCCGCGCGCATGATGTCGGCGACCCCCAGCCATTGCTGGTTCTGGTCCTCGGTCTCGATCACCCGCAGCATCAGGACGCCGCCGCCGACCCGGATGGCCCACCGGCTGGCGTAATAGACCGCACGGTCCCATTCCGCGGTGTCGTCAACGATGACGAGGCATTTCGGCTTGTGACCTGTCTCGTAACTTCGTCGCTGGGCGGTCATGCATGTCCCGGTGCTGAACCAAACCAACCCATGCTGCCACACTCCCTCCCTGTTGGGGAGAGGGCGCGCGCAGTTCTGCCGGTGATGTCAGCGCGGGCGGATGAAGCCGACGATGTCCTTGGTCATGCGCATGGTCTCGTCGGCGATGCCGCGGGCGCGGTTAGCGCCGTCGATCAGGATCGAATCGACATGGCCGGGATCGGCGACCAGCTTCTTCATCTCGGAGGCGATCGGCGCCAGTTTTGCGACGCAAACTTCGACCAGCGCGTTCTTGAAGCTGGAGAACTGGCCGCCGCCGAACTGCGTCAGCACCTCCTGCTTGGAGACGCCCGCGAGCGCCGCGTAGATGCCGACCAGATTGTCGGCCTCGGGGCGGGTCTCGAGGCCCTTTTTCTCCGACGGCAGCGGCTCCGGATCGGTCTTCGCCTTGCGGATCTTCTGCGCGATGGTGTCGGCGTCGTCGGTGAGGTTGATGCGCGAATTGTCCGAGGCATCCGACTTCGACATCTTCTTGGTGCCGTCGCGCAGGCTCATCACCCGCGTCGCGGGCCCCGTGATCAGCGGTTCCGGCTGCGGGAAGAACAGGCCGTCGGCAAAGCCGTGGCCACGGATTGAATCGCCGAAGTCGTTGTTGAACTTCTGCGCGATGTCGCGGGACAGCTCCAGATGCTGCTTCTGGTCCTCGCCGACCGGCACATGGGTGGCGCGGTACAAGAGAATGTCGGCGGCCATGAGCACCGGATAGTCGTAGAGGCCGACGGAGGCGTTCTCGCGGTCCTTGCCGGCCTTCTCCTTGAACTGCGTCATGCGGTTCAGCCAGCCGATGCGCGCGACGCAGTTGAAGATCCAGGTCAGCTCGGCGTGGCCGGCGATCTGGCTCTGGTTGAACACGATGTGCTTCTTGGCGTCGATGCCGGCGGCGATGAAGGCCGCGGTCACCTCGCGGGTGTTGCGCGCGAGCTCGGCCGGACCGCCCCAGACCTCGACGCCTTGCGTGATCGCGTGCATGTCGACGACGCAATAGATGCAGTTATGGGTCTGCTGCATCTTCACGAAGTTGACGATGGCGCCGAGATAGTTGCCGAGGTGCAGATTGCCCGTCGGCTGGACGCCTGAGAAAACCCGTTCAACGAACGCCATGGTCTCGATTCCCGGAAATTGCGGCTTTGGCGGCGTCGTTTGCCACTTAAGCCCCGGGTGCGCAAGTCAGGCCGGGCGTCTTTGCCTGACGGCGTTAACCGCCTCCCGCCAGCCTGTGACGCCGAAAAGCTGCAAGAGGAGCCCGTAACTGGCGATCCCGGCCGCGATCAGCACGAGAAGGGAGGCCGCCTGCACGAAATCGTGGCGGCCGGCGGCCGGCAGCGCGCCTGCCGCGAGCCAGAGCAGGCCGCCCATCGCGAGCGCTGCGGCCAGGATGCGTGGCAGCCGGCGGCGCGCCCCGGCATCGATCGAAAAGCCGAAGGTCGCAGCGCCCTTGCGGATCAGCGCCAGCGCATTGCTCCAGGCGCCGAGCGCAATGCCGGCGGCAATTCCGCTCGCGCCGAACACATGACCGAGCAGGAAGGCCGCCGCGATCGCGACCATGATGGCCTTCAACGTCGCAAACAGCGGCGTCAGCGTGTCCTCGCGCGCAAAGAACGCCGGCGACAGCGCCTTCACCAGCACATGCGCCGGGAGGGCAAGCGTCAGCCAGATCAGGGCCTGCGCGGTGGCCGCGGTATCTTGCCCGGTGAACGCGCCATGCTCGAACAGCATCCGCACGATCGGTTCGCTCAGCACCATCAGGCCGAGCGTTGCCGGCAGCGCCAGCCCGACCGCGAGTTCGAGCCCGCGCGATTCCGCATGCGTGATCGCAATAGATTCGCCGCTGCGCACCGCGCGGGTCATCTCCGGGATCAGCACGGTGCCCATGGCGACGCCGACGATGCCGAGCGGCAGCTCGAGCAGGCGGTTGGCGAAATAGAGCCAGGACACCGCCGATGGCGAGGTCGATGCGATCACCGCGCCCGCCACCATGAGCCATTGCGGCGCGCTGCTCGCGACCATGCCGGGGACCGCGCGGCCAAGAAAGCCGCGCATCTCGAGGGCGAAGGAGATGCGGAGCGGCGCGGCGAGTTTTATCCCGCGCAGCGTCAGCATCGAGAGTTGCAGGAAGCCGGCGACGCCAATCGTTGCGGCCATGACAAGCGCGGCCTGCACCGGCTCCTGCTGCCGCACCAGCAGCACGGCCATCACTGATATTAGCGCGATGTTGAACAGCAGCGGCGAGAACGCCGTCAGCGCGAAGCGCCCCTGCGCATTGAGCAGCGCCATCATCACGGTGACAGGGCCGGCGAAGGCGAGATAGGGCAGCATCAGCCTGGCGTCGTCGACGGCGAATTGCAGCGTGTCGCGGCCGACGAAGCCCGGCGCGATTGCCGCGATCACCAGCGGCATCAGTACGCCGATCAGGAGCGCGGCCGCAATGACCGCGGCGCTGACGGTGCCGAGCACGCGGCCGGCAAAGGCGGTCGCCGCGGCCATGCCGTCGGCGTCGCGCGTCTTCAACCACGCCGGCACCAGAGCGGCATTCAATCCACCCTCGGCCAGCAGCCGTCGCACCACGTTCACAAGCTGGAATGCCGCCAGGAAGGCATCCGCCACCGGCCCCGCGCCAAGCAGCGCCGCGATCACGGAATCGCGCACGAAGCCGAGCAGTCGCGAGGCCAGCGTTCCCGTGGAGACCGTGAGGAAGGAGCGGAACATCGGGCCTGTATAGCAGCCGCGCGCTTTGCTGCCAGCGGCCGCCCTACTAAACCCGTCACCCTGAGGAGCGCGAAGCGCGTCTCGAAGGGTCGACGGCCACGAGCGGGGCCGATTCATCCTTCGAGACGCCTGCTTCGCAGGCTCCTCAGGATGACGGATTGGCAGGAGGCTCGGACAGGTTTCATCCAAACAGCTTCCCTTGCTGCCCCGAGGCCTAACGTGATAGGTCGCGGCTCTTGTTGGGTGGCGTTAACACAGGGCAGGTCTATGGCTGACGCAAAATACGACGTTCTCGGGATCGGCAATGCGATCTTCGACGTGCTGGTGCAGACCGACGAGGCATTCCTTGCCCGTCATGGCATGACCAAGGGCTCGATGCAGCTGATCGACGAGGCGCGCGCCACCGCGATCTACAGCGACATGGGCGTGGCGACCGAGATGTCGGGCGGTTCGGCTGCCAACACCATCGTCGGCGTCGGCAATCTCGGCGCCCGCGCCGCCTATGTCGGCAAGGTCAAGGACGACCAGATCGGCAAGCTCTACGTCCATGACATCCGCGCCGCCGGCGTCACCTTCGACACCGCGCCGGCCAAGTCCGGCCCGGCCACCGGCTGCTCCTACATCCTGGTGACGCCGGATGGCGAGCGCACCATGAACACCTATCTCGGCGCGGCGCAGGACCTGACGCCCGACGACATCGATCCGGCCCAGATCGCAGCTGCCGGCATCATCTATCTCGAGGGCTATCTCTGGGATCCGAAGAACGCCAAGGACGCCTTCGTGAAGGCGGCCGATATCGCGCATGGCGCGGGCCGCCAGGTCGCGCTGACGCTGTCGGATTCGTTCTGCGTCGATCGCTACCGCGACGAATTCCTCGGTCTGATGCGCAAGGGCACGGTGGATCTCGTGTTCGCCAACGAGTCTGAGCTGCACTCGCTGTACCAGACCTCGGATTTCGACACCGCGCTGAAGCAGTTCGGCAAGGATACGAAACTCGGCGTCGTCACCCGCAGCGAGAAAGGCTGCGTGGTGATCTCAGGTGATGGCGTCGTATCGGCGCCCGCCTCCCCGATCGACAGGCTCGTCGACACCACCGGCGCCGGCGACCTGTTCGCCGCGGGCTTCCTGGTTGGTCTCGTGCGCAATGTCGGCCATGAGAATGCCGGCCGCCTCGGCGCGCTCGCCGCCGCCGAAGTGATCCAGCACATCGGCGCCCGGCCGCTGGTCTCGCTGAAGGATCTGGCGAAGGAGAAGGGGCTGCTGGTGTAAGGGCGCCTCTTACCTCGCCCCGCTCGCGGGGAGAGGTCGGAACGCATCAGAGATGCGTTCCGGGTGAGGGGGAGTCTCCGCACACGCATCTGTATCGCATTCGCGTAGACAGCCCCTCACCCCGACCCTCTCCTCGTAAGAACGGGGCGAGGGGGAAGAAAGATTACGCCGTCTTCGCCGCCTTCAATCCCAGCCGCTGCTCGACCGCGTCGCGCATCACGAATTTCTGGATCTTGCCGGTCACCGTCATCGGGAATTCGTCGACGAATTCCACATAGCGCGGGATCTTGTTGTGGGCGATCTGGCCCTGGCAGAAGGCGCGGACCTCGTCCGCGGTGAGCGCTTCGCCAGCCCGCACACGGACCCAGGCGCACAGCTCCTCGCCATAGCGCGCGTCGGCGACGCCGAAGATTTGCACGTCCTGGATCTTCGGATGGCGATAGAGGAATTCCTCGATCTCTCTCGGATAGAGATTTTCGCCGCCGCGGATCACCAGGTCCTTGATGCGGCCGACGATGTTGCAATAGCCCTCGTCGTCGATCACGGCGAGATCGCCGGTGTGCATCCAGCCATTGGCGTCGAGCACCTCGCCTGTCTTTTCCTTCTCGTCCCAATAGCCGAGCATCACGCTGTAGCCGCGGGTGCAGAGCTCACCGCGTTCGCCGCGCGGCACCACCTTGCCGTCGAGGTCGACCACTTTGACCTCGACATGCGGATGGATGCGGCCGACGGTGGAGACGCGGCGCTCCAGCGGATCGTCGGTCGCGCTCTGAAAGCTCACCGGGCTGGTCTCGGTCATGCCGTAGGCGATCGTCACCTCGCGCATGTTCATCTCGGTGTTGACGCGCTTCATCACCTCGATCGGGCAGTGCGCGCCGGCCATGATGCCGGTGCGCAGCGAGGACAGATCGAAGCGCTTGAACTCGGGATGGTCGAGCTCGGCGATGAACATGGTCGGCACGCCGTACAGCGTCGTGCATTTCTCCTGCGCGATCGTCGCAAGCGTCGCTAGCGGATCGAAACCTTCGCCGGGATACACCATGGTGGTGCCGAGCGTGACCGAGGCGAGATTGCCCATCACCATGCCGAAGCAGTGATAGAGCGGCACCGGAATGCAGATGCGGTCCTGTTCGGTCAGGCGCATGGCGCGGCCGGTGAAGTAGCCGTTGTTGAGGATGTTGTGATGGGTCAGCGTCACGCCCTTGGGCAAGCCGGTGGTGCCGCTGGTGAACTGGATATTGACGGGATCGTCGAATTGCAGGCTGTCGCCGAGCGCCGCGAGCTGCTCGCGATGGCGCTCCCCGCCCATCTGCGACGCCTGCTCGAACGGAATCGTGCCTGGTGCCGCCGGTCCGCCGATCTGGATCACGGCGCGCAGCTGCGGCAGCCGCGCCGATCGCAGATGGCCGGGCTCCGAGCTCGCAAGCTCCGGCAGCAGCGTGTTCAGCATCTCCATATAGGCCGAGGTCTTGAACGCGGTCGCGGTCACGATCGCGGCGCAGCCGACCTTGCCGAGCGCGAATTCGAGCTCGCTCAGCCGATAGGCCGGATTGATGGTGACGAGGATCAGGCCGGCTTTCGCGGCGGCGAATTGCGTCAGCGTCCATTCCGGCCGGTTCAGCGACCAGATGCCGATCCGTTCGCCGCGTTGCAGCCCGAGCGCGAGGAAGCCCGCCGCCAGCGCTTCGACGTGACAGGCGAATTCGTTCCAGGTCCAGCGCACATTGTGGCTGGGCGAGACCAGTGCCTCGCGATCACCCCAGCGCGCGCGTGCGCGGTCGAGGCTGCGGCCGATGGTTTCACCGAGCAGCGGCGTATCGGAAATGCCGCAGACATAGCTGTCTGCCTTGGGTGCTGGGGGTGCCAAGATCGTCCTCCTCATGGTCGTGTTCGTGTCGTCTTCGTGTCGTCGCGCTTTTTTGCGCGATCTTAGTCGTTTGGCGCCGGCAGGACAGGCCCGACCTATGGCGGGTATGAAAAATCCCTCCCTGTGAGGGGAGGGATTGGATCGATTCGAATAGCAGGTTCCGCTTCACCTCGCCCCGCTTGCGGGGAGAGGTCGGAGCGCATCGAAGATGCGTTCCGGGTGAGGGGGTACAGGTCTCACCGCGATCACAACTCTCGGAAGCAGCCCCTCACCCCAACCCTCTCCCCGTAAGAACGGGGAGAGGGAGTTGATCGCGCTCGCGTCCCTAAGCCGCCCGCTGTCCGCTGCCGGCATCGAGGCCGGCATAGATGCCCTTCTCGAAGCCTGCGAAGGCCTCCAGGCTGTGCTTGTCCGCGAACGGCAATAGCTGGGTCAGGATCACGCCGCAGACGTCACGCGACGGATCGATCCAGTAATAGGTGTTAGCGAGGCCCGCCCAGGCGAGGCTGCCAGGGCTGCGGCCTTCCGGCGTCTTGGCGGTGTTGATCAGGAAGCTCAGGCCCCACTTCTTGACGATGTCGGGCCAGAGATCGACGTCGTTGGTATACATCGGCGCCGCCGTCGTCATCTTGCCGACGGTGAGATCGCCGATGTGGTTCTGCCCCATCAAAGCTACGGTCTCAGCCTTCAGCACCTGATTGCCGTTGCCTTTGCCCTTGTTGAGGATCATCTGGCAGAACTTGATGTAGTCGGCCGCGGTCGAATAGAGGCCGCCGCCACCCATGTGGAATTCAGGGTTCTGCTCGAGCTCGAAGGGGATCGCGGCGAGCGTGCCGTCCTCGCCGCGGGCGTGCATGCCGACCAGTCGCTTGCGCATGTCGTCGGAGATCTTGAAGGCGGTGTCGCTCATGCCGAGCGGCGCGAACATGTGGTCGCGCAAGTACTCATCGAGCTTCTTGCCGGATGCTGCCTCCACGGCCTTGCCGACGAAGTCGATATTGATACCGTATTCCCAGCGCGTGCCGGGATCGCTTGCCAGCGGCGTCTTCAGTGCGGCATTCGAGCAGGAGATGATCCCGGGCGTACCGGTCTTCTCCATATATTTCCCCATGTCGGCGTTCCACAGGTCGTAGCAGAAGCCGGCAGTGTGGGTCATGAGCTTGCGCAGTGTGATCGGCCCCTTGGCAGGCCGCAGCTTCGGCTCGCCCTTGGCGTCGAAGCCGTCGAGCACCTGCACGGCGGCGAGATCGGGCAGCAGCTTGCCGATCGGCTCATCGAGCGAGAGCTTGCCCTGCTCGACGAGCTGCATCGCGCCCGCGGAGGTCACCGCCTTGGTCATCGAGGCGATCCAGAACACGCTGTCGGCGGTCATGGGATCGCTCTTGGAGAGGTCGCGCTTGCCGAACGCGCCCTCGTAGATCACGTCCTTGCCGGTGGCCGCGATGGCGACCACGCCGGGAATCTCCTTTGCCTCGCTCTTCTGCCGCAATACCTGATCGATCTGAGCCTTGCTCTGCATTGGGGGCGTCCTCCGGTGGGTTTATTGTTTTGAAGTGCGGGGATCATCCTCCCGCTTTTCCGCTCCTGCAAGGCGGGCGCGATGCGGTGCTGTCGCGATGTCGTGACAGCCGGGGCCATCGAGATGCCATGATCAGGGGATGTTCACCACGCGCGCAGATTTTGCAGTGGACTCCGCACAAGTCCCGGTGACCTCCGACGACGGCCACGGTAACGTGATCAAGGAATGATTTTCGTACCTGATTATTTGCATTAACGCATTCAGATCGCTGCATAAACGGTGCAGCGAATTGGGATGGATTTGACGAAAAGATTCGTCATTTCGCGCCTTGCGGGGACGCAGCAATGATTTCGACATGGAGTGAATGGAAGCGCTATCCGCGGCCGGGCCGTGGCGAGAATATCGAGGCGCCGATCAGCCCAGGTCTCTACGAAGTTCGCTACGCGGGTACCGGTGCGCTGCACTCGTTCGAGGCGGTCGACAATGTCGCCCAGGCGCTGGCGCTGCTGCAGACCGGCGCCAAGTCCTGGTTCGGCCGCCGCGATGCGCGGGCGCAAGCCGACCTCGAATACCGGACCTGCGCAACCTCGACCAAGGCAGACGCCAAGGCTGCGGCCGAGCGCATGATCGGCCGCCGCGAAACCTACATGTCGGGCGGCGCGATCTGACGCGCTGCTGTCATTCCGGGGCGATGCCCAGCATCGAACCTCGGATGAACAAGGGCGCACCTGAGGTCCGTTCCTTCGGACCATCCCAAATGATAGTGTTCCGTAACGGCGCCGCGTTTGCGTCCAAGCAGGGTCGCGCTGGCCGCCAGTGCATTACCGCGGCTTTCCGCCTATATAGGCGGCGAATACCCCTCCAAAGAAATTCCAGGAGTAACGCCATGACCCCGCCCGTTGCCGCACGCGCCACGCAATCCGCAGCATCCTCCCTGCAAAGCCGCCTGAAGGACCCCTCGCTGCTGCGCGACCGCTGCTACATCGACGGCGCCTGGGTCGGCACGCCGGAGTTCGCCGTCAACAATCCGGCCAATGGCATCGAGCTGATCAGGATCCCGCAGCTGGGCGCCGACGACGCGACCAGGGCCGTCGAGGCCGCCCAGCGCGCGTTTCCGGCCTGGGCCAAGCTGACCGCCAAGCAGCGCTCCAACATCGTGCGTAAATGGTTCGACCTGATCATCGCCAACCGCGAGGACCTCGCGCTGATCCTGACCTCCGAGCAGGGCAAGCCGCTGGCGGAAGCGCTCGGCGAGGTCGATATCGGCGCGGCCTATGTCGAGTTCTTCGCGGAGGAAGCGCGCCGCGTCTATGGCGAGACGATCCCGACCCAGCGTCCGGATGCCCGCCTGCTCGCGATCCGGCAGCCGATCGGCGTCTGCGGCGCCATCACGCCGTGGAATTTCCCGAACTCGATGATCACGCGAAAAGTGTCGCCGGCGCTGGCCGCCGGCTGCACCGTGGTGCTGAAGCCCGCCAACGAGACGCCGCTGTCCGCGCTCGCGCTCGCTGTGCTGGCCGAAAAGGCTGGCGTGCCGAAGGGCGTACTCAACATCATCACCGGTGATGCGCCGCCGATCGGCAAGGTGCTGTGCGAGCATCCGGCGGTGCGGTTCGTTGGCTTCACGGGTTCGACCAATGTCGGCAAGATACTGTACCGGCAAGCATCGGTCGGCGTGAAGAAGCTCGGCCTCGAGCTCGGCGGCAATGCGCCGTTCGTGGTGTTTGACGATGCCGACATCGACGCCGCGGTCGAAGGCGCTATCGTCTCCAAATACCGCAACATGGGCCAGACCTGCGTCTGCGCCAACCGTCTCTACGCGCAGGACAAGATCTACGACCAGTTCGTCGAGAAGCTGTCGAAGAAGGTCGCCGAGATGAAGATCGGCGACGGCACCGAGGCCGGCGTGACCCAGGGGCCGCTGATCAACATGAAGGCGATCGAAAAGGTCGAGCGGCACATTGCCGACGCCGTGAAGGGCGGCGCGAAGATCGTGACCGGCGGCAAGCGGTCGGCGCTGGGCCGCAGCTTCTTCGAGCCGACCGTGCTGTCGGATGTGAGACCCGACGCGCTGGTCGCGCAGGAGGAGACCTTCGGCCCGCTCGCGCCGGTGATCCGCTTCAAGGACGAGGCCGACGTGATCGCGATGTGCAACGCTTCGCCGTTCGGTCTCGCCTCCTACTTCTATTCGCGTGACATCGGCCGCGTCTGGCGTGTCGCCGAGGCACTGGAGTCGGGCATGGTCGGCGTCAACTCCGGCCTGATCACGACCGAGGTCGCACCGTTCGGCGGCGTCAAGGAAAGCGGCCTCGGCCGCGAAGGCTCGCGCCACGGCATGGATGAGTATGTCGAGATCAAATACGTGATGATGGCCGGCGTCTGATCGCGGAGTACTGTGTCCCTTCGCTCTCATGGGCGAGGGGACACATGCCGGAGATCCGTCAGTCGTCATTGTCGATCGCTCCCGGCGGCATTTATCAGGCTGCGACAATTCACCGCGATCGCCGAATGGATCGTTCTCATCGCGACGACGATCGCGCCAGGAACCTTTCTAATCTGAGGTTCGCCGTCAGAATCAAGCTGCATACGCGCGCCGCCACCCAACGAAGGAATAATCGAAACGCGGAATCTACCGCATCGATGTCGCCTCGCGCAGCAAGCTTCATCCCCTCTCTTAGATGCGTTCTAGTTGGCGTCACACTGCGTGATGCCTATGCCCCGGTGGTCGCGCTCGAACTCTGACGATGTTCGAGACGAAACCAAGAAGAACCCGGGGACCTCATGCTCGTCACTTCAAACGTTCCGTGCGCATTCCGACTCGTGTGCGCGTCGCTCCTCCTGACCGCGGTCCCTTCGCTCGCGCAGTCGCCGGAGCAACCACCCGCAAGCGGTGCTGCGCCGCTTCCGCCGGTCGTCGTGGCCGCGCCACAGCATCGCGCCACGCCGGTTCGGAGGCCGTCATCGTCACGGTCGGCGCGTTCGTCGGCATCGCATCAGGCGAGCAGGCGTGAGCACGTGCAGGCACCCGCGGCCACGCCCACGGCCGGTGCGCAGCAAGCGGCGTTGCCCGTGCCCTATATCGGCGGCCAGGTCGCGCGCGGCGGACAACTCGGCCTGCTCGGCAACAGGGATTATATGGACACGCCGTACAGCCTGACGAGCTACACCGAGAAGACGATCCGCGATCAGCAGGCAACCAGCGTTGCCGAAGTGCTGACGAATTCCGATCCGTCGGTGCGCGCTGCGATCGGCAGCAGCAACCGTTACGACGCGCTGACCATCCGCGGCTTCCGGGTCGAGAACAGCGAAATCGCCTTGAACGGACTTTACGGCCTCGTTCCGGCCTATCGCGTCAACCCGGCGCCGATCGAACGCATTGAGCTGCTCAAGGGGCCGGGTGCCTTCCTCAGCGGTATGGCCCCGCAAGGCAGCATCGGCGGGACCGTCAATGTCGTGACCAAGCGGGCCGCGGAAGACCTCACGCGCCTGACCGCGGGCTACATTTCGGATGGACGTTTCGGAACGGAGCTCGACCTCGCCCGCCGCTATGGCGAACAGAAGGAGTGGGGCGTTCGCTTCAACGGCGGAATCGACGGCGGCAACACCTCAATCGATCGGCAGTCCACGCGCAACGGCGTTGGTTCGCTCGGCGTCGACTATCATGGCGAACGCTTTCGCTGGTCCGCGGACATCATCTCCCAGGACGACTGGATGAAGGCGGCCCAGCGCGGCTACACGCCGGTGCCCGGCATCGCCATGCCGAAGGCCCCCGATCCGCGCATCAATCTCGCGCAGCCGTTCGATCGTGCGCGCTCGCAGAGCCTGACCGGCTTGACCAGGGCCGAATACGATCTCAGCAACAGCGTCACCGTGTTTGGCGCGATCGGCGCCAACCAGTTCCGCTACGACAAGCAGGAAGATCCCGGCGCAACGATTCTCAATACCGCGGGCGATGCCTTGGGCACATCCCGATTCCAGACCGGCAAGTCGGAGGGCGTCTCCGGCGAGGCGGGCGTCCGTGCGCGTTTCGACACGGGGCCCGTCGGCCACGAGGTCGTCGTCAGCGGCAGCGCGCTCGACCGGACCGATTGGCTCGGCCAGACCAACTACGCGACCTACCTGACTAACATCTACCGGCCGACCTTGCTGGCGACCGCTGGCATCCCGGTATCGGCGTTCCCGGAGGGCAAGTCGGACTTCCTCGGGCTGCGCAGCGTCGGCGTTGCCGATACCATCACGACCATGGGGGGCATTCTGCAAGTGATCGTGGGCGCACGCCAACAGCAGGTGATCGCCAACAGCTTCAATCCTGTCACCGGGCTGGAAACGACGCACTACGACGACAGCGCAACGTCGCCTTCGATCGCGCTGGTGGTGCGGCCGATCAAACAGCTCTCGTTCTATGCCAACTACATCGAAGGCCTGACGCCGGGGCCGACGCCGCCGTCCGGCGCGGTGAACACCAATGCGGTGTTCGCCCCCTTCAAGACCCGGCAGGCCGAAGTCGGCACGAAGCTCGATCTCGGAGGCTTCGGCGCGAGCCTCTCGGCATTCCAGATCAGCCTGCCGAGCGGCGTGATCGATCCCATCACCAAGATCTACAGCCTCGATGGTGAACAGAGAAACCGCGGCGTTGAGCTCAATACCTTTGGCGAGGTCGCGCCCGGCGTCCGCGTCCTCGGCGGCGTGACCTGGCTCGATGCCCGGCTCACCCAGACGCAAGGCCACCTCTACGACGGCAATCGGGCGATCGGCGCGCCCGACCTGCAGGGCAATCTGGGCGTCGAATGGGATACGCCCTTCGTGCCGGGCCTCACCGCGACGGCGCGCGCCATCTACACCAGCCGGGCCTATGTCAGCGCCGACAATTTCCAGAGCGTCCCCGCCTGGGCGACCTTCGATATCGGTGCGCGTTACGCCACGACCCTCGCGGGACGCCCGACCACGTTCAGGGCGTCACTGACCAATCTGTTCGACAAGCACTACTGGATCGGCAATCCAACCGGCTATGTGATCAGCGGCATGCCGCGCACGCTGTGGCTCTCCATGACGGTCGACTTCTAGGGAAGCGTCGAAAGGCCGTCGCGCGCTACAAGCTGGTGCCGCGGCGGCCATTCGTTGTCGCGATTTCGCTGCGAAACATCCGCCGCGCGCCCGCGATTGCCGATCACACGCCCTTGTCGTTCGGATCGGCGACCGCGTCCTTCAGCGGCGCCGTCATCGGGAAATTCAGGTTCACGTTCTTCGGCGGGATCGGCCGCGTGAACCATTTTGCGTAGAGCTCCTGGAATTCGTTGCTCTTCATCATGGCAGCCAGCGTTCGGTCAACCAGTGCCTTGAACTCCGGATCGCCCTTGCGGATGATCAGCCCGTACGGCTCGGTGCGCAGGCTGTCGTCGATGATGCGCCAGTCGGACGGATTGGGGCTGCCCGCGATCAGGCTGGCGAGCAGGATGTCGTCCATCACGAAGGCGTCGCTGCGCCCGGTGGTCAGCGCGAGGAACGATGCGGCATGATCCGGGGTCAGGATGTTCTTGGTCTGAAAGTTCTTCGCCTGGGCGCGTGCGCTCAATAGACCGATCGAGGTCGAGCCCGAGGTCAGCGAGACCGGCCTTCCGCCGAGATCCTCGAAGGTCTTGATCGGCGCGTCCTTCTGCACCACCGCGCGGATGCTCGACACGAAGATCGTGGTGCTGAAGGCGACGACTTTCTGCCGCTCCAGCGTGTTGGTGGCGGGACCACAGACAATGTCGATGGTGCCGTTCTCGATCAGCGGTATCTGGGTGGAGAGCTGGATCGGCTGCAGCCTGGTCTGCAGCGCCGGCAGCTTGAGCTCGCTCTTCACCACCTCGACGATCCGCGCGCAGAGGTCCATCGCGAAGCCGACCGGCTTCTGGTTGTCGTCGAGATAGGAGAATGGGACCGAGACGTCGCGGTGTCCGAGCCGGATTTCGCCGATGTCGCGGATCTTGGCCAGCGTCCCGCCGGGCGATTGGGCATGCGCCTGTGTTGATGCCGTCGTCGCAAGAAAGGCTAGGTAGATCAATTGCTCGAATGCTTTGTTCATCAGGTGCTCGCGGACGCCGGCAGAATTGGATACGATCGATCAAGATTTTATACATAGGATTGCATAATCGGCAATCTGATTTTATACAATCATGACCAAGCCGGATATCTTGGCTTGGCTCACCAGCGAGAAGAGAAAGTCGGATGGAACCAGCGACCGCCGCCAGCCATCGAGGGCCCGGACCTCACGGTTCCGCGCCGGACGCCGTGCGTGAGGCGCTGCGGGCCGCGATCAGTTCCGGCGAGCTCGCGCCCGGACTGCAGCTGCGTCAGGACGAGCTCGCTGCCCGGTTCGGCACCAGCCGCATCCCGGTGCGCGAGGCGCTGCGCCAGCTCGAGGCCGAGGGTTTTGTGACCTTCCTGCCCAACCGCGGCGCCGTCGTCTCCGACCTGTCGATCGACGAGGTGATCGAGCTGCTCGAGATACGTATTGCGCTCGAATGCCACGCCTTGCGATTGGCGATCCCCGCGATGGGCGAGATCGATCTCGAGGCGGCGACGAAAATCCTTCGTGCTTACGACGCCGAGCCTGATCCGGCGCAATGGGGCGCTTTCAACTGGAAATTCCACGCCACGCTCTACGCGCCGTGCAATCGTCCGCGGCTGCTCAGCATGATCGAGGCGAATTACGGCCACGTTGGCCGCTTCACGCGGGCGCTGGTGTCGCAGGCGACCGGCAAGGAGCGTCCGCAGCGCGAGCACTACCGGCTGCTCGAATTCTGCCGCGACGGCGAGGTCAAGAAGGCCGTCCGCCTGCTGCGCGATCACATCGAGGAGACGCAGAAGACGCTGCGCTCGGCGCAGCGCCAGGCGTTGCGCGATGCGGGCCCCGAACGCCCGGTCTGATCGCTGTGACAATTCAAATCATCGCAGGCCCCACTGCGGGCCTTTGGGAGACCACGCGTGAAGACCAATGACGTCGAAATCCTGGTGATCGGTGCGGGCATCGTCGGCATCGCCACGGCGTACTACCTCGCCGTTCAGCACAAGCGTGCGCGTCTTTTGATCGTCGACGAAGGCCAGCCGATGGCGCTGACCTCGGCGCAGTCGGGCGAGAACTACCGCAACTGGTGGCCGCATCCGACGATGGCCGATTTCACCGATCATTCCACCGACCTGATGGAGGAGATCGCACGCCGCAGCGACAACCGCATCCACATGACGCGACGCGGATATCTGCTGGTCACGCGCGAGGAGAAACCTGAGGAATTGCTGCAGCAGCTCTACGCCGGCTATGGCGAGCAAGCCGCGAAGCTGATCCGCCTGCATGAAGGATCGAGCCGCGGCTACGTGCCGCCGCATTCGGCGGACTGGCAAAACGCACCCGACGGCGTCGACGTTCTGCTCGGCCGCGATCTGATTGCGGCGCATTACCCGACCTTCGACAAGGAGATCTCGACTGCGCTGCACATCCGCCGGGCGGGCGACATCAGCGGTCAGCAGCTCGGCCAGTACATGCTGGAGACGATGCGGCCGCTGGGCGCGCAATTCCAGCAGGCCAAGGTGGTCGGCATCGCGAAGACCGATCGCTTCGCCGTCGACGTGCTGGCCGATGGCGCGAGGCGGACCATCAAGGCGGACATCATCGTCAACGCCGCGGGCCCGTTCGCCGCGCATGTCGCGGCGATGCATGGCGAAGCGCTTCCGGTCGTCAACGTGCTGCAGCAGAAGATCGCGTTCGCCGATCGCAACCGCGCGGTCGATCGCAAAATGCCGTTTGCGATCGACCTCGACGGCCAGACGCTGGCCTGGTCCGATGACGAGCGCGAGGCGCTGTCCGCGGCGCCGGAATTCGCGCGGCTGCTGGCGCCGATGCCGGGCAGCATCCATTGCCGGCCTGACGGCGGCGATCACGGCGAGTGGGTCAAGCTCGGCTGGGCCTTCAATGCCGAGCAGACCACGGCGCCGGTGCGCGAGCCGGAGCTCAATCCATATTTCCCCGAAGTCGTGCTGCGCGCGGCGAGCCGGCTGCAGCCGCGCCTCGCGCAATATCTCGGCGCGCTGCCGCGCGACCGCGTGCATTACGGCGGCTACTACCCGATGACGAAGGAAAACTGGCCGTTAATCGGCCCGGCGAAGACGCCGGGCGTCTTCCTCGCCACCGCGCTGTCGGGTTACGGCACGATGGGCGCCTGCGCCACCGGCGATCTCTGCGCCCGCGCCGTGGTCGGTGCGCCCGTGCCCGAATTCGCCCGCGGCCTCTCGCTCGCGCGGTACCAGGACAAGGCGCTGATGGAGCAACTTGAGGCGACCGCCAGCGGCTTGCTCTAGAGCAATTTCGGTTCTGATTGAATCAGAACCGAAGCTCTAGACTCTTGTTTGACGCGTTTTCTTCACGCGAACCGGTGTCCACTTCGCTCGAAAACGCTCTAGCCGAGGCTGTCCATGAATGCGCGCAACCGCGGCGCCCATTTGTGCGCGTCGCGGCCCGATGCCGAATGGCCGTAGTCGCTGTCGAGCAGAAAATAATCGGCGTCGACGCCGGCGGCCTTCAGTGCCGGCATCACCTGCGGCGCAAGCTCCGGCGGGAACAGTCTGTCGGTCCGCGACAGGACATAGAGCAGCTTGGCCTTGATCTGTCCGAACCGCGCCGTGACGTCGAAGCCGCGCAGCGCCTTGGCCAGAGTCAGCAGCGAATTGGCGTCGAACCCCCTGGCCCATTCCGCCGCCTCGGCGCGGATCGCGGCCTCGATGTCAGCGGGATCGGTCATCGTGTCGCGCAGCCGCGTTTCGATGCCGTAGCTCTTCAGCGTCGCGGCGCGGATCTGGATCATGCTTTCGAGCACGCCGCCGTGATCGTAATAGTCGCCGCCGTTCCAGTTCGGATCTTGCGACAGCACCGCCATCAGGCGCGCGACATTGCCTTCGGCGCGCTCGCGCGGCACCAGCGGCGCGGTGACGACAGCGGCGATGCCGCGCATGGCGTCGGGATAGTTCACCGCCCATTGCAGCGCCTGGAAACCGCCATAGGACGGACCGACGATCGCAACGAGCTTGTCGATCCCGAGATCATCGAGCATCGCGCGCTGGGTGGCGACGATGTCGCTGACGGTGATGTCCGGGAAGCGCGGCCCGTAACGCCGGCCGGTCCGCGGATCGATGCTCGCCGCATTGGTCGAGCCGTAGGACGAGCCCAGCATGTTCGGGCAGATCGCGAAGTAGCGGTTGGTGTCGACAGCCTTGCCGGGGCCGACGATCTCGTTCCAGCTGCCTTCGCCGGTCGATCCTCCGGGATCGATCATCTGCGGCCCGCTGGTGTTGCCGTGGGTGATTAGCACGACATTGTCGCGGTCAGGCGCCAGCGTGCCGACGGTGCGGTACGCGACGGTGACTTCGCCCAGCACGCTGCCGTTCTCCAGGCGGAAATTAGATGTCGTGAAGTTCTTCAGCTCGGTTGCGATCGATTGCGCGGGCATCGTCTTGCTTTCGGAATGGTACGACAGCTCAGCACGTCGGCAGCAGGAACGCAAAGGCTGGCGCTGTGGGACTACCCATTGCCGCCCTCATTGCCGAATGCGCCGTGGCGGCCGATACCGGAGGCGAAGCGCGCCGCGCCGGATAGCGTCTCGCCTGAAGCGATGACCTCGAGCCCGCCACGCATTTCGTTCCGGATCGCCTCTTCCTCGTCGAGGTCCCATTGCCGCAACGCCGAGAGCCGGTCGGCGCGCAAACATGTCTGCGGGAATTTCGCGATGTCCTTGGCGAGCGCGATGGCGTGCGCGCGCGTCTCGCCCTTCGGCACCAAGCGGTTCGCGAGCCCGATGCGAAGCGCCTCGGGGCCTGCGACCGGACGTCCTGTGAGGATCAGATCGATCGCCTGCGAATGGCCGATCAGCCGCGGCAGGCGGATGGTGCCGAGGTCGATCAGCGGCACGCCAAAGCGGCGGCAGAACACGCCGAAGGTTGCGTCCTCGGCGACGACGCGCATGTCGGCCCACAGCGCAAGCTCCATGCCGCCGGCGACCGCGAAGCCTTCGATCGCGGCGATCACCGGCTTCGACAGCCGCAGCCGGCTCGGTCCCATCGGCGCGATCGTGTTGTGTCCGCGAACCTCGCGCTTCTTCTCGGGATCGCCTGCTGCCACAGCCTTCAGGTCGGCGCCGGCGCAGAAATAGCCGCCGGTGCCGGTGAACACGGCGACCGATGCACTCGCATCCGCATCGAATGCCAGGAACGCGTCATATAGCTTGCGCGCGGTCGCGCCGTTGACGGCGTTGCGGCAATGCGGACGGTTGATGGAGATGATGGCGATGTCACCATCGCGCTCGACGAGCACGCTATCGGCTTCGGTCATGGGCTGGCTCCCTTGGGCTTGTTGGTTGAGCCGAGCCTAACCCTGTTGATCACGCGATGCCATCGCGAACAAAGGCGACGCGGATGGTCGGGTCCCCGATCGCCTCATGCGCATCCTCGAAACGGACACGGCGGGTGATGACATGTTCTGGGTGGTAATGTCCTGCCGTCACATGCGCAACGCAGTCGGGCAGTTCGGCGCGCACATTGACGCGGCTGACCTTCAGCGTGATCCCGACTCCATACATATGCCGCAGCGGCACCGGCGTGGTCTCGGCGAAGTCGCCATACATGCGCTGGCAGATGCCGTTCGGTTCCGTCGCGCGGAATGCCAGCAGGATGCTGGCGCCGGTCGCGGCCGCATCGATCACGATCGGAAACAGGCGGGGCGGCTCCATCGACAGGCCGCTAGGGGCTTCGATGATGTCGGCACCGAGCGACTTCGCCTTGGCGAGGCGCGGCGCGTGGTCGTCGAGATAGACGACGCGGCCCGCGCCGCGCGCCACCGCCGCCTGCACCGCAAACAGTGCGAGCGACTGCGCGAAGCCGCCGATCACGAGGACATCGGCGCCGGGCCGTTGCGCGAGCCAGCGCGCCACCGCGCTGAACCCGTCGGTCGCGCCGTCGGCCAGTCCCGCGGTTTGCGAGAGGGCATGGCCGTTCGGTTGGCGCACCAGCATGTGATCGGCAAACGGCACGCGGATGAGGTCGGACAGGCCGCCGCCGTACTCCACGCCGCAGACCGGCTTCAGCCCGTAGGAGGAGCGGAACGGCACCGCCGTGCAGGCATTGGTGTGGCCACGCCGGCAGCGGTCGCAGGCCCCGCAACTGATCTGGAACGGAACGATGACGAGATCGCCGGGCGCGAAATTCCTCACGGCGCCGCCGATGTCGACGATGCGGCCCGCGGTCTCATGTCCGAGCGCAAATGGGCCGGCGAGGCCCGATCGGCCGTGCACGATCGCAAGATCGAGATCGCAGCGCGTCACCGCGAGCGGCTGCACCAGCGCGTCGCGGTCATCCTGAAGCCTCGGCGGGGGAACGTCCCACCATTCAACCTTGTTGCCGCCGATATAAGTCAATTGCCGCATCGTGCACTCTCCGCTTTGCGCCGAGAATGCAGGGAGGCGGATGTACCGACAAAAGGTATGTCTTCAACAGGGGTGAATGGGATTCACCTGGTCTCTCTCTCTTTTCCGTCATCCTGAGGTGTGAGCGCGGCGAGCCTCGAAGGATGCACGGCCCCGCTGGTGGCCGTCGACCCTTCGAGACGGCCGCGTTGCGGCCTCCTCAGGGTGACGGTGATAGAGCGAACGCGCCGACGATGCCGCTAGACCTTCAGTTCGGTCCCGGTCACGCGGCGATACGCTTCGAGGTAGCGCTTGCTGGTCGCATCCACCACGCTCGCCGGCAGCGGTGGGGGCGGGGCGTCGCCGTTCCAGCGGCCGGCGTGGCGTTCGACGTCGAGATAGTCGCGCAGCGGCTGCTTGTCGAAGCTCGGCTGCGGCTGGCCGGGCTTGTAGGCATCGACCGCCCAGAACCGCGACGAATCCGGCGTCATCACCTCGTCGATCAGGATGATGCGGCCGTCACTGTCGCGGCCGAATTCGAACTTGGTGTCGGCGATGATGATGCCGCGGGCGCGGCTGGTCTGTTCGCCGTAAGCGTAGACGTCGCGCGCCATCTTCTCCAGCGTCGCAGCAACGTCCGCGCCGACGATCTCGCGCACCCGCTTAACCGTGATGTTCTCGTCATGGCCGGCCTCGGCCTTGGTCGCCGGGCTGAAGATCGCGGGCTCGAGCTTTTGGCTTTCGACCAGGCCCGGCGCCAGCTTCTCGCCGGCGAGGGTGCCCTCGGCGGCGTATTCCTTCCAGGCCGAGCCGGAGATGTAGCCGCGGATCACGCATTCGATCGGGAACACAGTGGTGCGCTTGCACAGCATCGCGCGACCGAGGATGTCGGCGTGATGGTTCTTGAGTTCAGGCGCTGCGCGGATGATCTCGTCGGCATCGGCGCTGATCATGTGGTGCGGCACGGTGCCTTCGAGCTGCCGGAACCACCAGGCGCTGATCTGGGTCAGCACTGCGCCCTTCATCGGAATGGTTTCCGCCATCACCACGTCGAATGCCGAGATGCGGTCGGTGGTGAGCAGCAGCACGCGGTCGTCGCCGACGGCGTAGATATCGCGCACCTTGCCGCGGCCGATCCGGGGCAGGGGCAAATCGCTGGATAGCATTGCGGTCATGGGCGGGGTCTTTCCGGGTGGCTTTGCAAACACGAGCGCCCGCACACGAGGCGTGCGGGCGTGAGAGATTATCACAGGAAATAGCTCACTCCGGCAGCGGAATGAACTCGTGTTCGTGCGGAACCTGCGCGAAGCGCCCGGTTTTCCAGTCCTGTTTGGCCTGCTCGATCCGCTCCTTCGAGGAGGAGACGAAATTCCACCAGATGTGGCGCGGCCCTTCCAGGGCGTCGCCGCCCAAAAACATCATGCGGGTCGGCCGCAGCGTCTTCACGGTGATGCGGTCGCCGGGCCGGAAGATCAGGAGCCGCGGGCCCTCGTGGCGGTCGCCCGCGATCTCGACCTCGCCGTCGACGAGATAGATCGCGCGCTCCTCGTGATCAGGGTCGAGCGGCACCGAGGTGCCGGCCTGCGCGGTCACCTCGGTGTAGAACCACGGCGACACCATGCTGACCGGCGAGCTGATGCCGAACGCCGAGCCTGCGATGACGCGCGCGGTGAAATCGCGTTCCGAGATCATCGGCAGGTCACCCGCGCCATAATGCTGGAACGACGGTGCGATCTCTTCCTTTCCGGCCGGCAATGCGATCCAGCTTTGCAGCCCGAGCATCTTCTGGCCGTCGCGGCGCTGCACGTCGGGCGTGCGCTCGGAATGCGCGATGCCGCGCCCCGCGGTCATCAAATTCATCGCGCCGGGCTGGATCTCCTGGATGTTGCCCTCGCTGTCGCGGTGCATGATGCTGCCGTCGAACAGATAGGTGACCGTGGCGAGCCCGATATGCGGATGCGGCCGCACGTCCATGCCCTTGCCGGCGAGATATTGCACCGGACCGAAATGGTCGAAGAAGATGAAGGGCCCGACCATCTGCCGCTTGCCATGCGGCAGCGCGCGGCGCACCGCGAAGCCGTCACCGAGATCGCGGGTGCGCGGCACGATGATCAGATCCAGCGCGTCGCAGGTCTTGGGATCGCCGAGTTCGGGATCGGTCGAGGGCTGCCAGCTCATGTCGGACTCCTTAACAGTGGTGTAGCGATCATACTCCAATCGTCGTCCCGGCCAAGCGAAGCGCGAGCGGGACCCAACCACCGATGCTTATGTTACGAAGGCTGGGGCCCCAGCTTTCGCTAGCAACACACATCGGTGGTTATAGGTCCCTGCTTTCGCAGGGACGACGAATTACTTGTGGCTTGCACCTGCTCTCGATGGCAGCAAGTACAAACTTGGAAACTGGAGGACGTCATGGTTTCTCTGATCAAGCCAGGCGCGAAGCTGTTGGGTGTCGATGGTCCCGTGATCGAGACCGCGCGCCTCATCCTGCGGCCGTGGCGCGCGTCCGATATCGCCGACAACACGAAAATGCTGTCCGATCCCGAGACGGCGCGCTTCATCACGCCGGATCATCAGCCTGTCACGTCGGAGCTGAAGGGCTGGCGCAATGCGGCGGTCATCTCGGGCCATTGGGCGCTGCACGGCTTCGGCATGTTCGCGGTCGAGGAGAAGTCTTCCGCCCGCTATGTCGGCCGCGTCGGGCCATATTATCCGCCGGAATGGCCGGGCTTCGAGGTCGGCTGGGGCATCGCCAAGGAGTATCGCGGCAAGGGCTATGCGGTGGAGGCCGCGCGCGCCGCGATCGACTTTGTGTTCGCCAACTTCACGGTCGACCGCATCATCCATTGCATCGATCCGGCCAACGTCGCCTCGCAGGCCGTGGCGCGGCGGCTGGGTGCTGTCAATGAGGGCCCGGGCAAGCTCGAGGGCGATGTCGTCGATATCTGGGTCACGCAGCGCAGCCGCTGGCCGCGCGATGGTTCTTGAAAAATCTCGCCTGACGGACGATTCTCTGCTGACCTTGGAGATCGCATCGACCGATGACCTTTGCCGCAACCGAACTGTGCCTGCGCGCCGCCACCGTGACGCTGCTGCTGGTGCTTGCGGCCTCGATGTTCGCAGATTTCCGCAAGGTGCTGGCCGGGCGGCTCGCGATCGCCTTCGCGCTCGGCTCGGCCGCGCATGCGGTGACCGCGTCGATGGGTGCCGGGCCGCCGGTCTCGGACTGGCATGCGCCACTGATCGCGCTCTCGACCGGCGATATCGTGGTGTTCTGGCTGTTCACGCGCGCGTTGTTCGATGACGCGTTTCAGCTGCGCTGGTGGCACGGCCTGATCTGGGCTGCGGTCGTGGCCTACAGCTTCGTCAATTGCATGTGGATCGCACCGGCCGGTCACGCGCGGATCGCGATCATCATGGTCAATTCGCTCACGCTCGTCTTCGTTGCGCTCGCGGTGGCGCAAACCATCGGATCGTGGTCGGCAGATCTGGTCGAGCGTCGCCGCCGTGTCCGCGTCTTCATCGTCGCCGCATCTGCGCTGTACGGCGGCATGAACGCGCTGCTTCAGATCGCCTATGCCGGCAGCCGCGTGACCGTGGAAGGGGCCAATTTGCTGAACGCGGCCGTGCTCACCGCCATCGCGGCCGCAATCACCTGGGCGATGATGCGCGTCGACGGTGCCGACCTGTTCACGGTGCCGGCGGAGGCCGTCGTCCTGACGAAGCCCGCCGCGGTCGAGGAGGCGGCGGACCAGAGACTGGTCGATGCCCTGATGCGGCTGATGGCGGACGAGCGCATCTATCGCCACGACAACGTCACGATCGGCACGCTGGCAACCCGGTTGAAGATCCCCGAATATCGTCTCCGGCGGCTGATCAACCAGCGGCTCGGCTACCGCAATTTCAACGTCTTCCTCAACAACCACCGGATCGAGGAGGCCAAGGCCGCGCTCGCCGATCCGACCCAGTCCGCAGTTCCCGTCATCACCATCGCGATGGACGCCGGCTTCCAGTCGCTCGGCCCCTTCAACCGAGCGTTCAAAGCGACGACCGGTGTGACCCCGACGGAGTACCGGAAACTGAAGGCCAGCGCGGTGTAGGGGGCCGCCGATGTGAGGGACGCATAGGCGGCAGGGTTCCCTCGCCCCCTTGCGGGGAGGGCTAGGGAGAGGGGTACCACACGGGTGGTCTCTCACTTTGAGTTTCGGTGTTGTGCAGCGAGTTGTGACGACACTGCTTGCATTGGCCGTCTCGCCCAGGGCTCACCCCTCTCCCCAACCCTCCCCCGCAGGGCAGGGGAATCGCACGTGCGCGGCTGCAAGTAGTTGCCAAATCGGGAGAAAGAGATTCTGAAGGTCGCTCCTGATCTAGAGGGAGCGGCCGATGCAACGATTTGCCGAGTGCTTCGAAGATTTG